>WAKA01000057.1 GCA_015523565.1 Candidatus Heimdallarchaeota archaeon
AAGTTAGATTGATGAAAGACCAGAGATTCTCTTATTATTTTTTATTCAGGACATATTGTAAATAAAGAGTCAAAGAAATACGATAATCCATACCATTGAACAGTAGAATAATATACCCTCAAAATCAGGGGGATTAAAGGATGCAAATTCGATCTGTATTGAGTTGGATATGGAAAAAATCAAAAGAAGACATAATGGTAGTTTCATTTACTTTATTGTTCATGACAACAATTTCCTATATTACCACAATGGTCTATGGATGGTTCGGGCTGTTGGTATCAATTCCGAATATCAGAGGGACGCCTTATGCTCAAAAGTGGATATATACGGCACCTGACAGTGATAATGACCAACTTCCAGATAGATTGGAACTAACCCCGAAGGGAGAAAAGGTTATTGTCAATGGAAGACATGTTGGCTATGGAACTGGAACAGACCCTTTCGACCCAGATACGGACAACGACCTCTTTCCAGACAATGCAGAGATAAAAATTGGCTCAGACCCCCATAATTGGCTGGATCCAGGTTGGATTTGGATATTGTGGATGTTATTTTTAGGTGCTGTTACATATAAACTGTTTATTCATAAGCCAGATAGACTGAAAGAATATAGGAGGAATGAAATGATGATTTCAAGGGGTGCATCAGGTAAAAAAGGAAAATTTGCGTATGGAAGGAAATCAGTCTTTGGAATATCTTCAGATGATTTGACACAAGAGGAGAAAAAGAAAGTGTTGATGGAAGATGAAAGGGTTTTACAGTTGACAGGATTGTCTGAAGAAGATGATGAGGAATTTATGAAAAGAAGGAGGAAAGAAAAGCTGAAGCAAAAATTTTTGAAAATTTCAATACTAGTGGTTGTTTTTTATCTGGTTTCGATTTTGATTTGAAAAAAGAAAAGCCATTTTTTAGAATTAGATCAAGAGGGATTTACAATTATAGACCAGTAAATTTCTACGATTTGGACCAGTTTTGGGCATTTTTGTCCAACAGAGATCCTTCAAGACTAAGTTAACAAGAGAAGGGTTGTCAAGAGTTACTGCTTGCATAATTGAAAAGCCGACAAGCCTTATTGTTTTCACATGTTTCAAATTGATCAGGTCGTCATTTGGGTTGTAGAATATCCCTTCTATATCAACAGAGTGTAAATTAGGGAAATAGTCACAAATTTTAAAGGGGAATGGAGTTTCCACTAATTTTAGAAATTTCAGCGTTGGAATTGCAGATAGGTTGGAAATACAGCTTTTCCTTAATTCAAGAGCTTGAAGCTTTGACGATACATTGAACTGTACATGGCAATTAAGTGCAGAAAGACGTTGAATTGAGGGAAAAAAGGAAAGATTCAAAATATTTTCATTGCATCCCTCTGTTGAAATAGCGAGTAACATATTTTTCAAACTAGGGAATGATCCAATGATTTTGATAGAAGGAGCGTTGATTTGCAAAGTTTCAAGGGATTTATGGGAGTTTAATGTCAAGGGATAGTTCGTAATAATAGTTGCAATTTTGAGTTTTTCGAAATTGAAAAGGATATCAGGGAAAGGGATTTTGGAGAGGGTATATTCAAATGCAACAATTCTATTTTTCTCTCCAAACATCAAATGAAAAGTATCTTTGTTGTCAACAATTGTTTCAAATATGATCTTTTTTGGTTTAATTTCAAATTTCAAAACTGGACGTAAATTGAAACCATTTATTCGCATCCAGACGGCTACATCTTCGATAACCTCAAAGTCACTTGGATGAACAATATGTTGAAGAGGTTCAAGCATAATTTATTTACAATATGGTTTTTAGATGATAAAAACCTTGGTTAATAAAAACAAGATTTTTACAGTATTTTAAAAATAAATGGTTTCAAACAGAAAAATGGAAGGTGAATGATTAAGTTCAATATTTATCTCGGATAATAGGCTGGGAAGCTGCAGATGATGGAGAAATAGCTTGTGAAAATGTTTTTGATGCTGAGCCCGCATTATGATCCATGTTCATCCAACTTGCAGAAATGGACCAATCATATACAGTACTTAAGCTTACTGAACTGTCAAGTTCCATCCATCTATAGCGGTGGGAGCTCTTAACAGGGAAGGTGATGGTGACATTGTCCCCTTCAAACAGATAAAGAAGACTTCGTTTACCGTTCTTAGATCCCTTGTGGTAATCGGATTTGAGGGAGAAGCTTATGACGTTCCCATCAACTTTAAGTTTTTCAGTAGTCACATAAGTCCGTGTCATGGCAGAAGATTCCACTTGAATTCGAACCTTTGATTTCTTTTCAAGTGAGAAGGAAATGCCAGAAGGCACAGTGAACTCAAAAGTGACAGCATTGTCAATTAGATTGATATCACCGTCCTTGACAGTGAAAGTAATGGTTGGTCTTACCTTGTGGTCGTGTCTTCTGTCTTTTTTAAACGACAATTCTTGGAATGAAAGGTTTCCATCTTCTTTTAATCGGTGTTCCTGCTTGAGAGCCATGAAAATCATGTTTCTTGGCAAAGCCAAATGGAATATGGCACGACTGTCATCGTCTGCCTCATGTGGATCAATTGGTGATGAAACAACTCTAGAAGAACCATCCTTATATGCCAACACAGTGACATTGTACCTATTGTGATCATGTTTTACATTGGCATATGCCAAGGCAGTGGCAGAGGAAACATTCACTAGATCCTCTTCTCTAATCTCATCAAATTTTGGATGGTGGCTTTCATCTTCGTCGTCATCTTCATTTCCAGCATAGTTGAGATTTAGACCAGCAAACACATCATAGGAATTGTCTTGGCTAAATGAAGAAACATCGGCATCGTCACCGATACTAGAAACTTGGGACAATCCAACAATCTCGGATGTCAAGGTAAAGTTAATGTCACTACTTCTGAATTTGTGAATGGAACCATAAAACACCATAGGAACTCCATTATCATAAAGGGTGGATGCGACATCTGAAGCAATGCCATTGGGAATTGCCCACATGGCAAAAATCACAAGATCATAGTCTTCAGCAAGTTTTGTTGCATTAATGTTTTTCTTAAGTGAGTATTTGTCATCTCTCTTGTTGAACTGAAATTCAATGTTTTTGGTAGATCCAGATGCAGAGAAGAAGGAACTTTGTAAAAGTCTCTCCAATGTCCGCTCACTGTGGCGGGTTCTTCCAGGATAATAGAGAAGTGCAACCTTTGCAGTCATTGGTGCAAATGGGTCAGGTAAATTGATTTCGTTGGTTGCAACAGAAAGAGTTGTGACGCCAGGTTGATCACCAACATTGACAGTTACAGTGACCAAATTGGCAGCATCTTGTGGAATTTGGTTAACAGGATTTCCAGATGTTTCAGTAATGGTAAAAGTGGCGGTCTGTCCAGGTGGAATTGCATAACCCCCAAAGGTATCGCCATTCTGATATGGATTACCGTTTGAATTGACCATGGTTGCACCAGAAGCACTTGTAATCGTCCATTGGGCATCGGAAGATGTGGAACTTGTACCATAAGCAACCTTTGCGCCATTTACATAAACAGTGCTATTCCCATTGTTGGTTACAGTCACCTGTACACTGCTAATGGATCCAGTTTGACTATTGCTTGTCATTCCCACAATTTCGCTGGAAATTGGAGAAGAAGCGCTAGATCCACTTATCAATTGTGACTGCCCAAATCCAGTTTGGCTTGGTGTTTGTTGATTGACAATTTCCTCTGTATTTCGGGTAAGCGATTGAGGATTGTTTGTAGCATAATTGTAAACAACAGCAGTTGCAGTTGCACCAGCTACAGCCAATCCCGCCAATAAAATAATGGCAAGAGCAGGAGATATGGAACGCCTATTATTCACTAAAATAGGAATCATTATCTATATTATATACCTCTTTATTTATAAGGGTTATAGTATAATGGCAGGATAATTTTATTCCTACCAGAAATGAGTAGCATATTAGTAAAGAACAATTAATTATCAGCAATACCCCTATGTTGCGAAAAAGAAATTAAGGAAAATATAGGACATACATTAATGACAAAATATTGCAATGTTTGTGGCACTGCAAATGACGATGAAGGAAAATTCTGTGTCAGTTGCGGTTCCAAATTGGAAAGCTCAATTGAAAATGCAGTTAATCCTGCAATGCCAAGCTCTGCACAATCGCCCTCTGGAGGAGATTACCAAATTCAACAACAACCACAGTATCCAGCTCCTGCATCAGTTTCCCAACCCGCATACCCTCCACAAGGGCAATATCCTCAGGGACAATATCCACCCCCATCACAAATCCCAGCATCAGGAGCAACTCCACAAGGTCAATACCCTACACAGGCACAGTATCCTCAAGGGCAATATCCACCAGCCCAATATCCAGGGCAATATCCACCAGCCCAATACCCTGCCCAAGGTCAATATCCTGCACCAGTTGCAACCGCAGGACCAGTAAGTGGGGAGAAGTCTGAATTTGTTGCTTTCATCCTATCGTTTTTCCTTCCTGGATTTGGGCATATATATGCTGGAAAGACAGGAACAGGCATATTGCTCTTCATTATATTCTGGATTACAATATTCACCATCATTATTCCATTCTTCATCTGGATTCTTGGAATGATTGATTCAGTAAGCAAGGTAAAATCATATAATCGTTTCTTAAGAATGTATGGTAGACCTCCCAACAATTATGAGTATTAATGATCAATCATCACTTGAAATCAAGGAGCAGATACAATCCGACACAAAATCAAAAATGCAATATTGAACACAGCAATTATCCGTTGACAGGAACAAAAAGGTTCCTACAGCAGCTATAATTCCAGAAGCCAAAGCAATTCCGATATTGGCTGTTATCAGATATGCAACAACTGCGACAAGGACACCAATAATCAGCATTGCCTTTAGTTTTTCATCAGTTCTAGCCATACGGTTAACACCATATGGTGAGTATGTAGATGAACCATATCCACTCATTGGAGGATATTGCACAGATTGGTTTGGATATTGCCTCGCAGGATATTGCGATGGTTGGCCTTGGGGATACTGGCTTGTAGGATACTGCGATGGTTGACCTTGGGGATATTGGGTTGGAGAAGATTGCTGATTTTGTTGCATAGCAGGTTGTGAATATCCTTGAGACGGAGATTTTTTGTCTGTGGATTGGGAAGAGACAAGACTGGTTCCACATTTGTCACAGAATTGCTCATAAGGTTCCACTTTGTCGCCACAATTTGGGCAGTAGTTAAGATTCGACCCGATCAAAAATGCAGGGGCTGTTGCCATTACCATGCATGAATTTGGGGAGACTAATCTAACCAAGCCCAACATAAAAAGAACAACAAGCAACAGGGTTCCTTTTCCAGTCAATTGCCCAGCATGATTGATAATACCACGTGAGAGCAACATATTGAACAAGCGGGACGACATGGAAACATGAGAACCAACAGTGACATAATGAGAAGATAACTCTCTCAATTTAATGAAAAGATAAGCATGAACCAAGATGAGAGAACTTGATACCACGGGGGAAGAGCCAAGACCGAGCAATGCATAAAAGAAGCCCACAATGAAAGAGATCCTGGAAAAAATCTTGAAACCACGATTTTGGAATTCATTTCTGAAAAATATCTTGTACAAATAAACCAAGTATTGCGGTAAAGCAAAAAGAGTTGCAAGAGAAAGTCTTTCCAATAATGGCATTGAGGTTGGAGAAAAGATTGCAAGGAAAATTGAATAAATAGTGTAAACATTTTTCATCAATTTTTGGCTCATGCCTAATGGGATTCCCCTGAAATACATCATTGCAGTTACAAAAGCAGAAGTGGACAGAAGGGCAAAGTACAAATATCCTTGCCAAGCATCCACTTCATTCAAAATTGTTGATGCAACAAGTAGGGGCAGAACAGCATGCAGAAATAGGTCTGATGATGTACATCCCAAGCAAAATGATTTGCCCTTAAATTGCCAAACATGGCAATTGAAGTTTGGATCACTAGCATTATGATGGGATAAACTGATATCCATAGTCTACCCTTGTCAAACCAATTAATCAATTTTTCTAGTTGGAAAAGAAGATGTTGCCAACAAATTGTTTTTTCCTTACACTTGAGAACATTGTTTGCTCAAATGAAGAGTTATTGCGAGATAAGTGTTAAATAACGAAGTTCATTTAGAAACAATTCAATAAAATGGAAAATTCAATTTCTGAAATTTGCGTGTTAAACTAAATGCATCTGTAAACTGCTTTTGGACCAGAGTCGTTGTATTCTTTGCGGCTAACCCACATCTTGTTGAAGGTCTTCAGGCTGGCAAGAATTGAGCCACCGATCCAGACACTGTATCTCCTTTCAGGGGGGGCAACAATCTTGATTTCAACTGCTTCAGGAACCATGGCACTCAATTCCTTGTGCAAACGCTCTTTCAGACCTGGGAACATGGTAGAACCACCAGACAACACAATGTTGCTGTAAAGGTGAGGTCGGATATCCACATCACATTCATTAATGGAGTTGTAGATAAGTTCAGGCATGGATTGTTCTTCAGATCCCATTGCAGATGGGTTGAAGAAGAGTTCAGGAGCCAAGAACCTTTCCTGTCCAATGGTGATTGTATCACCGTCAGGCATGACGTAGCTTTTTTCCATTCCAGAGACCTTATCAGCCAATGCCAATTCCTTCTGGGGGTCTAGGGCAACATAGCAGAGCCTTTCCTTGATGTCCCTCACGATTTCCTTCTCGGCACTGGAGGTCAAGGAATATCCTCTTTGTCTCAGCAATCTTCTCAGATAGTCAGTAATGTCTCTTCCACCAATGTCAATCCTGTTGATCGCATGTGTAATGGCAAATCCCTCATAGACAGGGACAACGTGGGTCACACCATCACCAGAGTCGACAACGATACCAGTTGTACGACCAGAAGCATAAAGGGACAGAACTGCTTGCATGGAAATGTACAAGGCGGGAACATTGAAGGTTTCAAACATTAGCTCAGCCATCTTTTCCCTGTTGGACAATGCATTCAGGGGGGGTTCTGTCAACAATACAGGATGTTCAGCAGGGTTTACACGCAGATCATTGAAAAACGTAAAGTTCCAGATCTTTTCCATTGCATCCCAGGATTCGATGGCTCCGTGCTCGATAGGATATTCAAGTTTCAAGACACCACGAAGGTTGAGAGCCTCGTCGCCGATGTAGTAATCCCTTACATAGTGGTCGACGTCGGTCATGATAGATTGGTATTTAGGATAGCCGACAAGGGTTGGGAAAACGGATCTAGGCTGATCTTCACCAGCAAAGCCGTTCTTTGAGAGTCCGGTACCATTGTCGATGACAAGGGGTCTTCCAGTCACTTCTTCACTCATTCTTAATTCACCTCAGCGATCGTCCTATGGTGGACGTCACTTCAAGATAGATGTATAATTAACTAGTATTTAACTTTTATGCAAAAATATGCCAATCAATTTGCGCGTCTAGGTGTTTGAAAGTCACGTCTATACATATTTTTCATATTTTTACAATATTTATAGATGTTTTGTTGATTAAATTTTTTCAGCTTCTAGATTGTTACGTGGGATTAATTTTGCAATTGAACAAATGAAGTCACGCGCATTTGTTCATTGTCTATGAATTTTTTTTGATGAACGTCTAGTCTTTAGAATGGTTTAACCATCCAATGGTTTTACAACACACGGCAGAAATGGACAATTCGGCAGATAGAGAAAAGGCGGGAAAGATAAATCTGTTCAAAGACAAATTGACCAACCATAGG
The DNA here is from genome assembly GCA_015523565.1 of Candidatus Heimdallarchaeota archaeon. Classification (GTDB taxonomy): domain Archaea; phylum Asgardarchaeota; class Heimdallarchaeia; order Heimdallarchaeales; family Kariarchaeaceae; genus WAKA01. The sequence continues at coordinate 7,732 of WAKA01000057.1, forward strand.
GAAGAACAATACGCTACAGAGGATAAAAGCAGATTATTGTTTCAGGAACCTATTGACAAATTCATCATCCAAAAAACCAAGCATGGGATAGTACTTGATTATGTTTATCATGTTCGGATTTTCTTTCAGCGATTTTTTGACTGATTCCGTGGCTGCCTCAGTCATGCCAAGGGAATATTGGAAAGTGGCAAGATTCAGCCAAAGTTCATCTTTTTTGCCTTTGTAGTGTTCTATGCTCTCCTTCATTTTCAGAATTGCTTTGTCAGCATTTAGTGTTCCAGAAGACACTTGACGTTGGATGTGGATGAGAGTATCTGAAACCTCCACAATCTCAAGGAGCCTTGCCAGTTCATTGACAGGGGTTGGGTGATCCTCAACGCGCAGGTCAATCTTCCGGTCTCCATATCCAGCCCTTCCCTCTCCTTTCTTTTCGACGACAAGCGCGGCACTTTGCTTCCCCCTGGCATCACCACCTGCCTTCTGTCCTGCTATAAGAGCATTGACCATCCTTTTGGCGAGGGATCCGCCAGTATTCAGGAAAGTTTCTTCCATTGCAACTATGACCCCTTCACCGACCAGTATGTTTCCCTGAACTGCGTAATTTTTTCCAGACCTTCCGCCAGCCCAAGGGATGCAACTTTCCCCTGTGAATGACGTTGACCTTCCCTCTGCATCCACGATACCAAGTTGACGAAGGTCAAGCCGTGAGTCAATTGTTTTGAATTCCTCAATGACCTCTTCAGGAGCCAGTCCATTTTCAAGAAGCTGGAGACCTTCAGAACCGAGAGCCACGTTGACCAATGATTGGGTGGCAACTGCACCAATTCCTGCTTTGACCCAAGGGACGAGCGAACCGACACTAAATGCCTTGGAGGTGACAGCTACACCGATTTCTTCACTTTCAGGGTCATATGCAACGATAGAGAAGGTTGAAAGCAATTCCTTTTTCATCAGAATGCAGTAAACGAAGTAAACATTTAATATTATGCTCAGGGGAAACTCTAAAAATCTAGTTCACCCACGACTTCAGGACTACTTTCCTCACTTTTTTCCTCCCCATTCACCTCGTCTATTTTCTCGAACAGTTCGGGAAGTTTTTCATTGGTAAAAACCTCATAAAATGCCTTGAATTGGTTGAGGGTTGTTAAGAACAAGCCTTTTCGTTTGCCTGCCGCATTGATCTCAATTGCAAGCTTAGCGGGGAAACGTCCCTTTGCAGGCATTTTCACAACGAAGACTCCTTCAATGGGGGTTTTCAGCTTTTCCCAGTCTTTTGCATTTTCCAGATGATTTTCCAATGCTTCTTTCAAATCCATAATATGGAATCATCATTTGATGATTTAAATTCATGGATGCCAATTCATCAGGTTTCAACCTGATTTCGAAGGATTTTGTCAACTTTCATCAGTGTTGGACCATGTATACCATATTTTCGGAATAGTTGATCCTTGAATTTAAGCAGGATACATTTTTGCACAGTACTGCATTCTTCAGGCTTAAGCACCTGACCTTTGGAGCAATGGAGCTGGGGGATATGATGGCATTTGGGAAAGCCACTGGGGGGTGACATATTATAGTACAATTCCAAATCGTTTGCCTTGAAATGTGCCTGCTGATGATAGCCCGTCAATGTCATTGTGCAGGATTCGCATTCCTCGCCTAAAAATGTATTTCTAGGTTCAAACATATAGCCGAAGAAGGGAGAACCAATATTTCTTTATTTCATCAGATATTTTTTTATATTACAAACCTTCCAATAACATATTGACAAGTGTGGATGATGTAATTGCACTGTTAAGGATGGCCGTACCAGGAAAGGCATATGAGTTTGATTATGGAATGGGAAACACTAGGAAACTGCACCATTATTATTTGACAACAAATCCAACGGACTTTGTGGAGATATTAGAGACATACAACAACGGAATCCAGATTTCCTGTCCATTTTCTAATAAAGAACTCCTACTTGCATTTGCAGATATATCCAATGTCCATGACGACGTAGTCTTCAAGAAACTGGAAATAAGTTTCTCCCATCTCGATCCATTTGTAAAGGCACTGAAAAGATTTGATGCATTTGAATCAGTCAGGTTAATTAGCAGCAATCCAATTCGCCCAAAAGACGATTGGCTTCCGTTTATACGTTCATTGAAAAAGCTTGAAGTCTCCCTGAATTTAATCAAGCTACCGGAATGGATATTGGGATTGACAAACCTTCAAAGCCTTAACTTAGGCGGAAATTCCATTTCACGCCTCCCTGAGGAAATTGCAAAATTAAACTCATTGGAAGAACTTTGGCTTTACTCAAATAAACTTGTTGCCTTACCAGAGACCATAGGCGAACTGACAAACCTGAAAGGTCTGAATGCCGCGGACAACCGACTAAAATCAATTCCAGAAAGCATTGGCAATCTTTCAAATTTGGAAATCCTTGATTTTGAGGAAAACTGCCTGGAACAATTGCCAGAAACGATTGCAAATCTCAAATCCCTAAAAAGACTTAAGTTGGGAAAGAATGCCATTAAAACGGTACCTGATGCAATACAACACCTTAAGCTGGACACACTGGATTTAAGGGAAAACGAAATTGAGGAGCTTCCAGCTTGGATCGGCTCCCTACCCCTTAAAAATTTGATGCTTTCCTCAAACAAGATCAAAAAGTTACCAGACACCATAGGAAACCTGAAATTGCTGGAACAATTAAACCTACATGAAAATCAATTGAATGAGTTGCCAGATACCATAGGAAATCTGAAATCGCTGGAAGATTTGGATCTAAGTGAAAACCGGCTGAGTGACATCCCAAGATCCATTACCGAATTGGATAGCTTGAAAACACTGGACATTTCTTATAATAAAATACAGAAATTGCCATCGTGGATGAAAAACTTTAAGCGGAAAGTAGATGTTTATTGGAATGCCTGAAACTTGGAATACCTGAAACTTGGAATACCTGAAACTTGGAATACCTGAAACTTGGACAATAAGATTGAATTAAGCAGATTCATTTTAAGGGATTAGATGTCACCTTACTGAAAAAATGCCTTCATTTCCGCAAAACCCATAGGACGGTTCGTCCGCCCTCGGGGGAAACTGGTTCGAGTCCATAACCGGAATAGACTTCCTCAATCTTGAAACCTGTATCAGTTAACAAAGATCGCATCTCCTCAAAAGTATACATGAACAAGGGG
>WAKA01000058.1 GCA_015523565.1 Candidatus Heimdallarchaeota archaeon
AAGGCAAATACGAATGGCTTGTCTGGTATTTATGTACATGGTGATTACAATTCTGATGGTTCAAACAATATCTTCTATAATATCGCTACTTATGGAAACAACGAAAGCGGAATCTATGTCAGATCGGATTTCAATTTATTCGATAAAATAGTCTCTTATAGCAACAAAAAATATGGTGTCTATCTCAGATTCACAACCAACACAACCATCCAGGTTTTGGACAGCTCATTTAATGGGGAGCGGAATGTCTTTCTCTATTATTCGACAAATGGAACTTTCGACCTTGTGGACATCTTTGATGCTCCCTACGGAATCTATGTATATTCTGGTTATAACAATCGCATCGCGACGGCAACAATCCAAGACAACTGGAAATATGGGGTCTATATAGCCAATGCTTGGAACTCTTTCCTGAAAATTTCCGATTCATCATTCAAGAACAACTCACAAGGTATCTATGCAACTTATTCAACCAACATTACCATTGAAAACAGTGTCTTCAGATCAACAAGAAAATATGGTGTAAATTTGAAGGAAACCGAATCGGTCACCATTGTTGATACCAGTTTCCTTGCGGAAGAAACTTCTATAGATGAATTCTTGGGATTTGTCAGGGTGGGGACAAATGCAAAACGGACAAACATTACTAACAGCTTTTTTGACCCCATCTCTCGTCCTGTGAGTATTGGCAATCTAGATGACCCCGGCACCTTTGGTGTCATCCTTGACAACGATGAAAGCACTATCCTAACCCAAAACGAATTCTACAGCGATAACAACAACGGAAGTGTGGGAATTCTCCTCACAAACTCTTCAAGATACGCTGAAATCAGGGAAAACACTTTCACTTCAGGTATTGACACTGGAATTTCTTCTGATTCCTCATTGAATGCCAAGATAATCAATAACACATTTTCAGTGAAACAATTCGGGGTCTTGTTAGTGAATGCAAATGAAACATACATCTATGCCAACTCCTTCAAGAAAAACACGGTCGGACTTTCCGCCATTAATCCCGTGAATGTGACCATAACAGACAATACATTCGAGGATATCAACGAAACTGGAATCGAGTTGGGCGATACTTTCCCATTTTTGGCAACAAGACTTGCCATCTCCAACAAACTTGCCACTTCTTACAATAGTGTCGAAATCACCAACAACAGGATGACCAATGTGTCCACAGGTATTCTTACTTTACAGTTTGACAATGCAATGATTATCCACAATGACATCTCAAAATCTTCCAATGTTGGAATCTATGTTGACAGCTCTTCCAATATAAGTATCGAGGATAACCTAATCCACCATAACACGAAGGGAGGGATCATCCTTAACGGCTCTACCGTCGATTCAATATCCATCATGAGAAACACAATCTACTACCAGTATTACAGCTATGCAATTGAACTGCATGGGACTGCTGGTGTCTCCATTTCCGACAACATTTTTCTGGTCAACGGTCTGATGAGGGAATCACAAGTATTGGACAAAGGAAAATCAACAGTCCTGAACCATAATTATTGGGATGATGCTGTCCCGTTCAATGAGGATGCAAACAACGACGGTATCGGAGATATCGCTTATAAAACAGAAGGAAATGCGAGCACTACAGACTCATCACCCCTCCTGTCCCCACCAATATACTCATATGACAATCATTTCCTTCTTGAGCCCATATTTGTTGCATTCCCGCCCATAACCCCAATCAATGGAACCTATCGCCTTGGTTGGCGCATCGCTTTCGATTCCAATTACCATTCCGTCACATATTCACTCTTCTACAGCAATGACAATGGTGCTACATTCACCCCTCTTGTATCAGGACTGACAGGACAAACCTATGATTGGGACACCACTCCATTGACGAATGGTCAGTATAGACTGAAAATCGTTGCCACCGACGGAATGGGCTTGTCCGCAGAATACGTGTCAAATGTCTTCGATATAGGCGAACCATCCCAACAAACGCATGAACTGAAACCCCCTGTGCTTCTCAACCCACTAGGCGGTGAAACATTGTCAGGAACTGTGGAAGTGAAATGGGATGTTGCAGTTGACACTCTTGGACATGCCATTGCCTACTCATTATATATCTCCCCTGACAACGGTGGCACTTGGAACCTTATTGCTGATGGATTGACGGGTACATCCTACTTGTGGGACACCACAACTGTCGCCAACGATCAATACCTTATGAAAATCGTTGCAAACGACGGCAATGGATTGACGGCTGAAGATCAGACGCAAGCAGAATTCACTGTTCAAAACATACAATCCACCATTCCATCCACATCAACACAATCCTCCTCTTCAAACATTGCAACTTCACTTCCGACATCCACATCCAGCAAGGACGAAGGAACATTCCCAACCTTGTGGATGCTCTTGGCAATATTCATCCCAATGCTTCCATTAACCAGTCGCAGGAAATTACATCTCAAACAAGATTGAATATACAGTTCCGAAAGAAAACTAGATGACATGAACAGCAATTGCAATCAACAAACAACCAAAACTGTAATTTCAAAATCAAAAATGAATGTTTTCACTGCAAATTCAAAAAGTGTTTCTGTTTTGTTGGGCTACATTTATCAACTGCCATATCAATCTTATCCAATGCAGACCATTCGCAATGAGATCAAACAAGGTCAACGTGTTGAAATAATAGAAAAGCAAAACCAACGCAATGGAAAGACAACAGGGGGAATCGTTGAACAAATCCTGACAAATTCATCCCACCACCCAAGGGGAATCAAGGTACGGCTGACCTCTGGTGCTGTGGGAAGAGTTTCCAAAATAATGAAATAGGGGTTTCAGCAACAATTATTCGAATGTGAAGATAAACGGAGCATCCCCAATTGACAAAATGGAATGAATCACTAGAATTGAAAAACCGATAATTTTTTTACTGAATGGTTATATTATCTCTTGCCATTATTTTCTTGATGAAATCACAAACTACTCTTGGGATGCTTAAAGGAATGGAATCATTTCTTTCACTTATTATTGTGCTTTCATTCTTGCAGATTGTCAATGGTAAGGATGCAACATTAATTGAAGGACCTGACGGTCCTTTGCTGGTTCTTCCATGGTTTGGTGGAATTGCGCTGTTTGCGACGGCTAGCCTGACCTTTTGGGCTATACATGTCAAATCACGAAATGTAAAAATTGACGATGTCGATGTGACTGGATCTGAATTTCCCATCACAAAAACTTCTGCCCTGATGGCAAAGGAAATCAAAAAGCTGAACAAGACTGTTGATCGATTGGATTTTATTGCTTCTTTAGCTCTGGGTTGGACATTGGTTCTGGTTCCATTTTATATCGTCTTTGTTTTGCTTTGGCTGATTTCCCTATTTACAGATTCCGTTATTGTTCTAATCAACGGCTCTTGGCAGGATGTCCTTGTAGGAATCATGGTTTGGGGCATCGCAAATCTGCTGTTCCTTCTGATCCTTAACTTATATAGTACTGGTAGGCGATTGACAAGGTATTCCGAGATAATGTCAAAACTAGACCCTGAACTACTATAGGTGTAAGGGGATGGGTCAGGAAGAACGAACCCTGAAGGTATTGGCAGGGCTTTATATCGCAGCAACTGTGCTATCCCCTTCTGGAGCAACTCGTGACCAAGTGAATTCAGGAATCCTTAAACTTGGCTTTAAGGCACATAACCCCTATCAACTTCGCAAGGATCTGGAATGGCTGGTAGAACGAAAATTTGCCATGCGAATTCCGGACAATCCTTCCATAAAATACCTCCCGACATTGAAAGGACAAAAGTTGGCAGAAAATATCATTAATGTCTGGAATGAACTGAGAACTTAAGTTTTGTATTACTCCACTTCATTTTGACATTTCGAAACCATTAACGTATTGTTATCACATATCTTTGATATCAACAAATGTTTTCTCCCCAAAATCTTTATTTTTTCTTATCTCTTATTACATATTCTAAGGATTGTTTTTCATGCTTACATCAAAAGTATTAGTACCATCTACTCAAATCAAAAATCACCTATTTTTTATCTAACTCTTCTAAATACAAATCGAATGACTTCGATATAATCTTGGATTTTGTTTCATTTAACACTTTGTTGTTTCTTCTTAAGAACATTGAATAACTCAAAGAATTCAATTATTGTTATCCTGGACATCATAACTACAGTGATTGTTTAATTTACACTACATGTTGCTTTTTGTGTAATATTTAACTTTAAGAAATCATGGTTTGCAAATAACT
>WAKA01000059.1 GCA_015523565.1 Candidatus Heimdallarchaeota archaeon
ATGTTATAATTGATAATGACATTTGAATTAACATCAATAAAAGAAAAAATAGACAAGACTGTTGAATTGGCATATATGCCATTGACTACAAGCGACTTCTTCAGAAGCCTTCGAATCAGGACTAGGAAGGGAAAGGACCAAGTTCGCCAATATTTGGAGGAATTAAGCACAAGTGGATACATTAAATATGAGGCAGTTCGTGGACTGAAAGAGAAAGTAATCTTCCCGAATTTGAATGCGAAAATCCAAAAAGAGGTTGAATTTGAAGGTCGACTTTTTAAGAATAATAGAGAGGACATCCTTATTTTTGTTGGTTACGCAGACATTGAACTTATTGGAAAAATTTCTCGCGTAATCGGGTTTCGTGGTAATGCCGAAGGCTTTCAAAGGATGAAACAACGGTCTTGGGTTTTGGAACTTTCACGGGTGCTTGGCAAGTCCCGTGCGTTTCTTTTTACAAGCATCGTTCTTTATTTCGAACAAATGGACAATGAGCAAATCAGTTATGATGCTGGAAAAAGTAAATTGGTCATCAAAACCGGAGACATTCACTATGAGCAAGATAAACCAGGCTTAATTGTAGATGGGCAACAACGATGCCATGCCTATCATGAGCTGGTGATTTCAGGCAAAAACAATGTTGATTATTTGGCTGTTCCCATAGTTGCGATTTTAGGCATACCAAAAGGGAAAAAGAAGATGGAATTTTTGAAAGAGTTATTTATCAATGCAAATAAATCAAAGCCACTTCCCAAGTCATTAATTGATCAACTTTTAGCAACAATGGAATCCATTGACGACCGGACAATTGTTGAATCTTCAAAAAAGGGAGGACAGTTTGCTCGCCTTATTAAAGATGCCGATGAAAAGGAGGGAAGCCCATTATACAATCTAATTAGTTTTGATTACAAAGAAGACCCTTCAAAATATCCTTTTAACTTTAGAGTTGCACAGATGCAATTAAAGTTCCTTTATGAACGATTGAAGGATTACAGCACACGAAAAATCATTTCAGATACCCATCTGCTGGATATTTATTTGGACATATACAATGCAATAAAAAAACGATATCCTGAAATTTATGAGTTTGTATTGGATGACGTCAGGGCAATCGGACCCCTGTTTATTTTCATTGTGAAGACAATGTCGACAGAGGATCTTTATTCTTCAAACCGTTTAGATCGCTTTGTTGAAAGACTCGACAGAATTTCACACTTTATTGAACTTGTGCCAATTAGGGGGCAGAGAAGAAAATGGGAGGATATTGGTGAATGGAATCCTGAAAAGCTAGAAAGTCGAAGTGCAATAATGATAGAAAAGGCAGGAAATGAGTTGTTGGATATTTACATCGAGGTAATTCGAAATGAAGAGGGGGGACAATGAAATGGATGAAAAAGACCAGAAAGAGCTATGTTTGAAATTGATTGCAGCTGAAACAGAAGATGAAACGATCGAAATTTTAAAAGTTTATGGGCTTTGGGATGATGAGGAAGCTTGGGAAGATTATGGAGGCGATGAATTTAACTTCAGGACAATAGGAAACCAGCAAAGTTCTGCGGATGCCGCCTTGATTGAAAAGATAATTAATGCAATTGATGCAGTAATCCTTCGAGAAACCAGAATACGGGGATGGGAGCCTAATGACCCCAATGCTCCAAAAAGTATCCATGAAGCGTTGGAAATAATATATGAAATGAAAAATGGTCGTTTGGGAACACTCAGCAAGAAGAAGCTAAAAGAATTGTCTGAAATGATCCAAGTAATTGCATCCGGACATAAGCCAAGTAGAGGCAGATCCCCCACTTTCACGATAATTGACATGGGAGAAGGACAATCCCCGGATGAATTCGAAAATACATTTCTTTCATTAAGTGGGAGCAACAAGGTCAACATTCCATGGGTTCAAGGAAAATTCAATATGGGATCAACAGGAGTTCTAGAGTTTTGTGGAAGGCATGGATTACAACTTATTGTCTCCCGAAGGCATGAACTTTTAAGAGATGGAACCAATCCAGATTCAGGGAAATGGGGATTTACAGTAGTTAGGCGATTTGAACCAAAGGGAACGATGAAATTTTCAGTTTACAAATATTTGACAATCAATCATTCAATCCCTCGTTTCTCAGCGGAATCACTAACCGTCCTTCCAGAAGGCGGCACTTTAAATCCACGAAAGAATAAGCTTGAATGGGGGTCAATTGTCAAACTCTACAATTATCGGTTACCGAAAAGCTTGGGAAGTACAATTAAAACACGTTTGTTTTCTCGTTTCAATGTTTTACTTCCAGACATCCCGTTGCCGGTTCAGCTTTGGGAACGCAGAGATTATCAGAATGCGCTTTACCCATCATATCTTTTCGGTCTTAGATTTAGGCTCGAAGAGGAAGAAGGAATCGAAATTCTGGAAAGAGATTTCACACAGTCGGGATCAATCATGATTAAAGGGTCCATTTTGCGATATTCCCTGTATGTATTCAAGGAAGGGAAAAAAACAGACTATCAAAGTAAAGAATCCATCATTCTTTCAGTAAATGGACAGACACACGGATTTTTGCCGAAATCTCTTTTTGAGAAAGCTAAATTGAGCTATTTGAAAGATTCGATCATAATACTGGTTGATTGCACCAACCTAGAACGAAAATTCCAAGAGAAACTATTCATGAACAGTAGGGACAGAACTCGAAAGTCAGAAATACGTGATGAATTAGAAGCTGAAATCGTCCATATTTTGAAAAATAATAAGGATCTGAAAACTTTGGAACACAATAGAAGAAAACGGAAAATCCAGGATGCAGTTTCAAATGGTTCCAGATTAAAAGAGAGCCTTCAAGAAATAATTTTAGCTTCGAAAAATCTTAAGGGGATTTTGCCAGAGGGAAAGAAATTATCAAACCCAATTGATTTCCGGCAAAGTGTCAGTATAGAGAAATTTGAGGGAAAACAGTTTCCGACATATTTCCGTTTGGAAAAAGAAAAAAAAGTTCGAAAAGTGCATCAAGGGTCTCGGGCAAGGGTTTATTTCTTAACGGATGCAGAAAATTCATATTTTGATAGAGTGAAATATCCAGGTTCTTTTGAGCTTAAATGGGACTATCATTTGGAACCCAATTGGACAATTAATTTGAATAACGGCCGTGCAACATTGAATCTTCAAATAGACGAAAGCATCCCCATAGACACCAAAATCAAAGTCACATATTATGTTTATGACAAATTAAATGAAAAAGGCAGTAAACATCATTCAGGAACCTTTAAATTAGAAATAAAGAAACCAGCACCACCCCAAGGCGGAAACAATGGAACAAAAGCAAAACCCTTGGGTAAATCTGGAAAAGATAGAATTTCAACTGATGATTTAGACCTTCCCAACGTCATTCATGTTTCAAAAGAAAAATGGGAAGATCACGGATTTACCGAAAAATCTGCAGCAAAATATGTTCTTTCAGACGAGGGACTCGATATCTTCATTAATATGGATAACTATTACTTGTTACATTTTCTAAAGAAAAAAGAGGTTGGAGAAGTTGAAGAGATTAAGTTGAGATATAGCAATATCTTATGCTTGATTGTCATAGGCTTAATTGACTCTGTTAAAAATAAAACTGAAGATTTGATTATTGATTCACCTGAGAAACTTGTAGAAGACATAACCAAAAATTTGACCACATACCTCCTACCATACGTATCCATGAATAAATATCAATGAGAGCGAAATCAGAATGTTTTAATAAATCACCCACCTGAAAGAAACCCCACAGCCATAAATTAAAACAGCAAGCAACCACCACATCACGCAATACACAACAAACATGAGATTCGGAACACATAACAGCATACAATACACGACACACAATGTACAGATGAGTGAAGAGCATATAAAAAGCATACGAGCACATTAGAATCAACTGCTTGCAATATGACAAGTACCACATACAACACAGCATCGACACACTGCCGTGCAATACAGCACGCCAAATGATGCAATACAACACACAACACAACAAACACAAATGCACGATACACCAACTTTCAGACGATCCAAGAGAGACAATACAAAATACAAACACAGTATGCAATACAATACAAAATACAATACAAGCACATTACACAACACAACACCAATACAATACAACATACAATACAGAACACAATGTACACAATATATCAAGACAAAGAACACACTCAAATACAAACACAAACATCCTACGATTTCCATACGCAACAACATTCAAAGTTTTATAGGGCAGATACAATTGCAACATGACCCCCACATGAAGGAAATCAGACTAGGTTTGACTTTTCAGGACGTGCTCCTCGTCCCAAAATATAGCACCGTATCCACCAGAAAACAGGTCGACGTGTCCACAAAATTGACCACTAACATCAGGATGCACATCCCAATCGTTGCATCAAACATGGACACGGTATGCGAGGCGGAAATGGCAATACAAATGGCAAGACTCGGCGGAATTGGCATCATCCACAGGTTCCTCCCAATACAGGAACAGGCCAAGGAAGTTGAAAAGGTGAAAAGGGCTGAATCAATAATAATCGAGAAACCCTACACCGTGACACCGCAAAACACCATAGGACAGGCCATTGAGATCATGCAATCAAGGAATGTGTCGGGACTCATCGTTGTTGACCAGCACAACATTGTGCAGGGGATACTCACCGAAAGGGACATACAGTTCGCGGACAACAGCCAACCCGTCCAAAGAATAATGACACCAAGGGAAAAGCTGGTCACCGCACCCCCATCCATCCAAATCGAACAGGCAAAGGATCTCATGTACAAGCACAGGATCGAAAAACTCCCCTTGGTCGACAAAAATGGAATGCTCCAAGGACTCATAACCGTGCAAGACATCATAAAGAAACAGGAGAACCCATTCTCCACCAAGGACAGCAAGGGACGCCTTGCCGCTGGAGCCGCCGTCGGTGTGAAAGGAGATTACATGGACAGGACAGAGGCCCTCATTGAGGCAGGTGTCGACACCATCGTAGTGGATATCGCCCACGGACACAGTGAACTGGCAATCAATACAGTCAAACGCATCAAGAAGGAATTCGACATCGACGTAATTGCGGGGAACGTGGCTACAAAACAGGGCACTGAGGATCTCATAGCCGCAGGAGCTGACGGAATAAAGGTAGGAGTCGGACCGGGAAGCATATGCATCACCAGGATTGTCGCTGGCGCAGGAGTCCCCCAATTGACCGCAATTTTCGACTCGGCAGAGGCCGCAAGACCCGCAGGAGTCCCAATAATTGCTGACGGGGGAATCAGGACATCAGGCGACGTGACAAAAGCACTTATGGCAGGGGCAGATTCAGTCATGATAGGATCCCTCCTTGCAGGAACAACTGAAAGTCCTGGAGTCCCGATCCTGAGAAACGGAAAACGATACAAGGTCATCAGGGGAATGGCATCCCTCGGAGCAACGCTTGGAAGGGAAGCAAAAGAAAAGAAAGGGTCATTCGACGAGGCGGATGTCGAAAGTGTCGTCCCCGAAGGTGTCGAGGCACTTGTCCCCTTCAAGGGAAATGCAAAAGACGTCATCAACCAACTTGTAGGAGGACTCAAATCAGGCATATCATATTGCGGCGGACTTTCTATCGAGGAGGCAAGGAGAAATGCAGAATTCATACGCATAACAAACGCAGGATTCAAGGAAAGCAAGCCACATGATGTGGAAGTCGTTTAATGAATCAAATTGCAGAATGCAATAACCGAAATGCAATACAGAACATAACCAACAAAAATGCAATACAGAATATAATAACCAAAACGCAATACAGAATATATTAACCAAAACAAAAAACGACAAGCGGCTAAACATAACTACGCAATACGTATCAGCTCGGCAGTGTGCACATAATACAGCTTCTCCGCAATGTTGCAGAAATGATCCGCAATACGTTCTATCATACGCGCCGCCAACAACCTGTCTATGTTTGCCTCCACATCACCACCCGCCTTGATCTGCTCTCGCAAATGGGAATTGGCACGGTCATAATAGCCATCAATCACCTCATCCAAATCTGAAAGCTCAAGAAGGATGTCAGATTTCCTTTCTCGCAATGATTCCTCCAAAATGTCTATCATCCGGTTCAAGACATCATGGATTTGTCCTAACGTGTCAAAAAAGACAGGGTCTCGTGACGAATGACCTCCCAAACCCATACGGATAATGTGCAGGGAATCACGCACACTCCGCTCCACATCATTCTTGATGCGGATGGCAGATAATACCAAGCGGATATCCGTCGCCATCGGCTGTTGCAACGTCACTATCTCCGTACATAAGTCCAACAAGTCCTTCGTTCGGGATCGAACCAAACTGTCCAACTCTTCTGCCTCTGAAACCTTTGCACCTGCCGATTCAATCGATTCAAACAGCAGGACAAGCATTTTTCGAGACATTTCCAAAAGATCAACTATCGAGCTCTTCACAAGCTCCAATTTCTCTGTGTATTCCTTTCTTGCCATCATCCAAACCTCCCAGTTATGTAATGCTCCGTAAGCTCCTCCTTGGGTCGCTCAAATACATCCCGCGTCCTACCATGCTCAATCTGCTTGCCGTTGTATAAGAACATGGTGAAATCTGAGACACGGGCCGCCTGTTGCATGTTGTGCGTCACCGCAATCACAGTGTAACGCTTGCGCAGATCACGCATCAAGTCCTCAATGATCAACGTTGATTGCGGATCCAACGACGCTGTCGGCTCATCCATCAAAATGACCTCAGGCTCCACGGCAATCGCACGGGCAATACACAATCGCTGTTGTTGCCCTCCAGAAAGATCCGTTCCACGCTTCCCCTTCAAGTCATCACAGACCTCATCCCAAAGCCCAACGACACGCAGGGTTCGCTCAACCACCTCATCCAAGAACTCCGTGTCACGGATGTTCTGCAACTTCAACCCCGCAACCACATTGTCGTAAATGGTCATGTTCGGAAATGGGTTCGGCTTCTGGAAAACCATCCCGATCTTCCGACGAACCAATACAGGATTGACTTCAGGGGCATAAATGTCATGCCCGTCCAAAAGCACCGTACCCTCAACACGGGCACCCTCTGTAAGCTCATGCAAACGGTTCAATGTCCTGATGAAGGTTGACTTGCCGCATCCCGATGGACCGATGATCGCAGTTATGCTACGTTCGGGAAACGACACATTCAGGTCGTACAGAACCTGTTTCTCACCATAATACACATTCAGCCCACGAACCTCAACCTTCTGCCGTTTTCCTGTCTCAACTTCCTTGATTTGGCTTGTATCTATCCTTACTGACATCCTGTCTTCTTCCCTTATTGACATCTTGCTCACTTCCTTTACTGAAATATTTTGATTATCCGAACCCACACCCCTTCCTGAAAGATTTGCTCCCCATTGATCCACATTCCCTGCCATCTGAACACCACCTACCACTTGCCTCCAGAACCCCCAAACATCTTCCTCGTTGCAAATATGACCCCGAAATTCATGGACACCAAGATCATGGCCGCAACCCACGCCAAATTATGCCAATTCTCATAAGGCGCAATCGCATAGTTGAATATCAGAACGGGAAGAGTCGCGGCAGGCTGTGTCAGATTCCGAGGCACCCGTTGACTGAAAAATGCAGTGAACAGCAACGGGGCAGTCTCCCCCATGATACGGGCAACCGCAAGCAAGACGCCTGATGCAATGCCCTTTGAAGCCATGGGCAGGACTATCGACAGGGCCGTACGGCTTTCACTCAGCCCCAACGCATAGCCTGCCTCATCATAAGACTTCGGAACCAAATGTATCATCTCTTCCGTCGTCTTCGCAATGATGGGAACCATGATGAACGCCAATGAGATACCACCCGCAAGAACTGAAAATGACCTCATCGACAGAACAACCAAGCCCCAAACCACAACACCCGTGATTATGGTCGGAATGGAGACCATCGTGTCTATTCCGATACGCAATAGGTCATTCAAACGACCCTTCCCAAAATATTCCAGATACACACCAACCGAAATGCCCAAAGGAACACCAATCAGGGTCCCCAAAATTGTAACTTGAATCGTTCCAACCAATGCATGCATGATACCAGTCCGCCGGTTCAAGGGGGAACCACCCTCACGTATCAGAACCTCAAATGAAAATACCCGAAGTCCATTCGAAAAAACTTGGAGGACTACACTGACCAACGGAACCATGACCAAAAGAAAACAGAGAAAGGCCAGACCATTCATCAACACATTCACAAAACGCCTGTACTTCCAAACCTTGTCGCTATCCTTCAACA
>WAKA01000060.1 GCA_015523565.1 Candidatus Heimdallarchaeota archaeon
CCGAAGGATGTTTGAAGATGAAAGCCTTCACCCGATGGAAAAACTATTTATCTCTGCATGGGTAATTTATTTCAGAGAGGATACAATGTCCGATGTCGTCAGTGAGATCCGAGAGATAATAAAGGAGAAGTATGATTCCGAAGAGGAGTTTGTAAGGGAGGGGTTGAAAGCAGGCGGTCCGGAGTTTGTGAAGCTTCTGACGCCAGATGAGCTGGTCGGTCTGACCCCCAAGCAGATTAAAGCTTTGACCCCCCAGCAAGTGGCATCCCTCAGCCCTGAACAGCTTGCAGTATTGACTCCTGAACAGATCCAGTTGTTGACCCCTGACCAGCTTGTCGCATTGAGTCCTGAGCAGATCATGGGGCTTTTCCAAACCAAAGAGGTTCTGCGGAAGCTTTCCAAGGAACAAAGGCAGGAGCTTGCCCGAATTCTGATGAGTGAGGAGAACGAATAGGTGTAGTCAATCTGAGTTTTTGGGACATGCAATCCAATTTTAGGTAGAGCTCGTAATTTTTGACATCGGGTGTCGTATCCAATATCAGATTGCCTTCAGGATCACCGTCATCTTTTTTTGTGATGATTTTGAAATCTGGGTTTTCTGGATGAATTTCCATATTTTACCTGTCAATTCTCTGTTTATGATTGGATGTTGGCAATTGCTTGGTCATTAAGTAAGTTAGCTGTTCACATCTGCCTACTGAAACCCTTGACGGTACAGTTATGATGACGCAAACCCTTTGTTGTTTTCCTCCTCATTTACATTTCCTCATCAAGAAAGGTCAAGAGAGGCATTGTCCTTACAAACGGGTTCGCACAATGTTTGCATGGTTGCGACCCCCATATTCTAAAATTTTTTAAGATTCGAAAAAAAGAATTGGATTATGGATCAAAATCTTCTTGCCCAGCGGTTTCGAGAGATGTATCCCGTCATCAAGCTGGATCTGGATGAATATGACCCTGACAAGACCTATGACCACATGGTTTTTTTGTGTCGAAATGGTCGTTGTACCAAGATAATATATGGTTCAAAAATCAACTATCTTTCAAAGGACAGGCATCTTGACATCTGGCATATGGATTCCATTCCTGACATGGTCTATGAGGCAGATCCGAAAAGCCTGTTGATTGATTCCTCTGGGTCTGTAGACCTTTCAAAGTTTCCCAACCTGGAAAGAATTTCAATCCGACAAATGGATCCGAAACTGATCGAGCTGGATGATTCATTGACACACCTTAAAAGCATAAGTTTACGTGGTACCGACAATGAATTTCCCGAATGGATACGCCTTTGCCCAAACCTTGAAGAGCTTTGGATCAATGACTGCAAGATCAGCAAACTTCCAGACTGGCTTTCTGAACTTCCAATCAAAAGGATGCAGTTGATGTCAGTGCCGATGACGGATCTTCCAGCATGGCTCCCCAACCTTCCATTGGATGATTTTGAAGTTGAAGGGCTTCCTTTAGGCAAGATCCCTCTAGTGTATCGGGACTGGCAAAAACGCAGTATCCACTTACCAAACTGTGGAATCAAAGAGATTCCAGAGTGGCTGGGAGAAGCGACATGGCTGAGATCAATCAACCTAAGCCACAATTCAATTGATGAAGTCCCCAGTTTCCTCCTTGAAAAGTTGAGGATAAATAATCTCAATCTCTCACACAACTGTATCCAAGAATTACCTACTGGGGTATGGGCATCCCAATCCTTTTCCGAGTTGAACTTGAGCCATAACCTGCTAAAGGAATTGCCTGATGATTTTGGCAAGATGCGAGTCATGAAACTTAAGCTGAATCACAATCCGATAGAGGAACTACCGCCTCTTAAATATTGTATGAATGAGATTCTAGACCTATCTGAAACCAATCTGCAATATCCAATGTTCTGGAAGCAGGATCACACTTGGTTGCAATACATGGAGGCCTTGATTGTTCCTGACTGGTGGGACATGGAGATGATCACTGCTGCAAGACGGTTGATTGGATTTCCTGAATATAAGATTTACAGACACATGGAGTATTTGGAAAAATTCGTGGATGGATCTCAAGAAAAATTTGGGCAATTGACGCACCCTGCTTTCCATTCCATTTTTGATTTACCTTTAAAGGACACGCAACTATAGATTTCCCGACTTGCTACATAGGGGTAAAAAGTTTCCCAATCGAATGACATGTCGGGTGTTTCCTCGTCTTTTTTCTATTGGTTGTTTTTGATTTCCTGTTTTCAGGATCAAACTTGTTAGAATGTATTCGGCAGGTTATTAATTTTAGCAATAATTGATAGGGAATTATATTTGTCTCTGCATAAAAAAACTCTTTCTCTCTCACCTTGTCCTATTTGGTGAACACTTTTGGATTCACCCCCAATATCCTGCATTGTACATGGACTTCCTCCATGTCCCACCAATCTGGGACTATTATTTTATGGTTTTGAAGCCAATCTAAGTCATGCTTCCAATCTAGGGGATACTTGAGGGGTGCCTCATCCAACAGGATTGCATGGGCACCATCGAGGTTCAAGGGTGGGAGTTCTTCGACAGGGATGTTGTCGAAACTAAAGTGTATGGGTGGTAGATTTCCTATGTCTGAAGGGAATGCCTTGAGCTTTGTGTTGTCGATATAAATATATTTAATTTGTTTCATGTTTCCAATTCCTTCAGGCAGTTCTTCGATCAGGGTGTATGAAAGGTCAAGATTCCTCAGATTGGGGATTTTATAGAGATTTGGAGAAACATTCTTGATCGGGTTGTCCGAAAGGTCCAGCTTTTCGAGATAAACAAACTCGTCCACCCAGTCGGGAACCTCGCGGATTTGGCTGTGCTTAATCTCCAGTTCCTTAATTGGCAGCTTTGTCAACATTCTTGGAATGGATGTCAATGCTGTATTTTCCACCACCACATAATCAAGATTTGGCAGATCTGCGACATATTCTGGAAAGCTTGTTATCTGCGAATCTCTTACCCTAAGGGTCTCAATGCTTTGACCAGAGACAATCCATTCAGGGATTTCAGATGCTTTCCTGAAAGAAACGGATTTCACCGTCTCTGGAATCTCCAATGGTTCGGATGGTCCGATGGGCTCGATGAAATAAAGGTACGGAAAATGTGAGAGGTCAATCTTGGGCACGTTTTCCATGAAAATGCATATTACGGATTTCATTTTGTAGATCGGGTCGGGGATTTCCTCCAAGTTCTCCAAATGCAATGCATGAGCCCCTATATGAAATTGTATCTTGTCTCCATATTTTTTCCTTAGCCGCTTGATTGTCCGCATATCCCTTTTTATATACCGATCGGCGGAGTTGCCCATAGTTGTCACAGGTTTTAACTTCTTGATAAATGTAGGCTTGGGAGGGAGGACTGTAAGTGAAACTGCATATTGGGGATTGATGAACTTTACCTCAAAGGGATTGATGAAGGGTGAATTATGAAGCATGTCTCCCTTGTATCAATTGGTCTTTTTTTGCTAATCACGGATCCTCGACCAAGTCAGATATCCACTGATTTAGGTCATCCGCTTGATTTCGTTCTGATTTCAATATCCCAATTAATCTGAGAAGGCGTTGTTTCAGGACAACCAATTCACGATCAGTTGGAATCAAGTTCCACACAAGGTCTTCAATAATATCCAAATCCCTGATTTTTTTCAACCGTAGAGTGTTTAAAAGAAAAAGAAGACTTGTTGAAGATGGGACAAAATTTCTTTGGTTGGTTTCTAGGCTTTGCCTGTAAAAATTCTCATAGATTTCAGGGAGGCGTGAAAAATCCTGTTCAAAAACCATTCTCTTAATTTGAACATGGAACTGTTTTCTAAGTTGCTCAATGTCACCGTCTGGATATGCGGTGTAGTTTTGGATTTTAAATGATGCAAGGGGATTATTCGATGGGTTTTGTGTCTTTGTATTGTTCATTTTTAATGCATTCCTAGTTCTTTCAGTATTGGTTTCGAATTTTGAAACCATGATGGTTTGTTTGTAACCATTTTCTTGTAAATCCATTTTCAACCTCTTCGATTAGTTGAATACTTGCATCATATGGAATTTCTCGCATAAGATTTTCCGTATTTTCTTCACTTTTTATGCTGTATTGTATCCTATTGGGAAAAAAATTAATCATTATGCTGACTTGGTCAAATTCAATAAACATCAGAATTGTTCCGTCATCATCGGGTTCGAAGAATACTTCCTTATCGGTTGCCGATGGGAACAAGCGGGAAATTTTATTAATTACAATGGTTGCTTTTTCAACGGTTTCTTTCTGAATCAATTGTTTTCCATTCTCTCTTTCCAAAATCAGGAAATGTCTTGCTTTTTCCTTAAACCTTTTCCAAACTTTGTTTTGCTCTACTGCATGAGACAATGAAGATCCAATGATTTTGTTGGATATTTGCTCTTCTGATGAGTCTAGGGATGCTGTTCTTGAAGGATGACTTTTCATCCTGTTATCCGTCGGATCTTGCACAACTCATACATCTCCAATTAATTTATTGGGATGTTTTCGTATTTTTAATTTTATTCTAAATTTTTAATTGATCGTTTTCCATTCCATGCTAACTATTGAGATGTCATTTATACAATCCAGACAGTTGATAGCATATTTTGCATCATTGAATTCATTTTTTTATCCAATTCCAGATAAAGCATGACCTTTACCAATTGGTGTTTATTGACAAGGGAATTGGTCAAATCCTTAAGCCCCATTCAGAAAAGGGGCGAGAGAGGGAGGAAAATGGGAAAGGGAGAGTAAATCTCGTAGAACAGGGGATTCGGGAGTTGGTGTGCAAATTGGGTAAGTCTCTTGAAGGATGAGTGTCTGAATTGCGATGATTTGTGTTAACAGGTGTATTCTCCAGATTTACGATTTTAAGTTGCTCCTTGGATGGTATTGCATCTCCAATTTTTGTACAAAACAGTTTTAGGCGCAGAAAACAGACATTTTTTAGAAAGCCTGACCCGATAATTTCACAGCTATTTCATTAGAATTTACGTAATGAAAGTATTTTTTTCATTACATTGGTCCTCTGTTTAATATCCGCATTTAACATCATTTCACTGGAATTGCAAGGATAAGGGTAGAGACACCCCTATTGAATTTTTCATGATATCCCAAATTGAGAGGCTTGTGATGTGTACACCTTATCAACAAATAAAACTTAACTATAACATGTAATTGGTGGCTTTTTCATACCATTCAATACATTATGGAAACATTTTTATATTTTTTTCGTACACATCCATGCACCTTCACAAGCCTTGTGCACTTTTAATCTGTATAATGATAAGTTTTATCAACTTCTCGCCTGTAGGGGGAAGTATTGCAGTGAACATTTCAAATATGACCCATAGAAATGGGGTGCCTGGACGAGTTCTCACTTCAGTTGATAGCTTAAGAGATTGTACTGACCCTGCCCTCACCAAGATGAAATGCAATGAGTGGTTGCCGAATGCCCCCTCTGATGGGGATTATGGGGGTATTACCGTGATCCTCGATGATGGGTTGAGCGTTACTAATTGGCAGGATTTAGAAAGCGGTTTTTACGGGATGGCGATTGATATTATTGGGTATTTAACACCAGATGATGAAGGAAACATACCCGATTCGCTAATTGGTGGATATGGGCAGGATTCACTTCAAAGAATCACCAATGAAGATCTAGGGTATCTTGATTCCGATTTCCATGCCCTTGGTGTGCTCAGCGCTTTTGGTACCATTGCTAGGGATGCAAAGGTTCTTTTTGTAAATATCCGTTTGAAAACTACCGATCCTGAAAATTCTGGATTTTTTCTTTATGATTCAAGAATATGGGAATGGATCAAAAACAATGTTGGTCAATATAACATTAAGGTTATTTCTACATCAATCAATACAGGATATGCAAAAGCCAAAAACCACACAAATACCGATTTGATCACGGAAATCTATGAACAGGGTGTTTTCATGGTTGCTGCCATCGGAAATGATGGCTGGGGCATTCCAAATCGGGGTGACTTTTTTCCCAATTACCATCCTTATGTTTACTCAGTTGGGTCAATTGACCATGAGACCCGAGGCAAATCAAATGATGAAGATTATTATTCAGTTGAAAACAGATATTCAGGATTCAGCCAAGCATGCAAAGAAAAGAAAAATTACCTCACCCTTTGTGCTTCATATGGTGATAGATGGGATGACAATTCTTCTGAAGCTCTAGATTTTGTAATGCCTGGCAATGGAGTTCCTGTTGCATTTGAACCAACGATAGAACAGGTCTTGCACGGGCAAGTTTTGGAGTTTGCCCCTGGAACCAGCTATAGTGCACCCTATCTTGCAGCAACTGCCTTGGTGGCAATCTATGGGTATTCACAAGCGTATTATTCCGTAACGGAAACTTACGTTTACCCTTCTGTCTCTATGATCTATGATTTCCTGAAGGAAAACTCTTTTTCACCAGAGGATGGGCATCACCAACGATATGGTTGGGGAATGCCCTTTGTCTCTTCGGTTTATGCTGGTGCGTATGCCAAAGGACTTGTTGATGCCCCTCCTGCTTCATCTGGGGGTGGTGGAAATGAATGGCTTTTATATTAGGTGTTTCTGATGAGAAAACTGGTAATTTTGGCATGGGTGATACTTTTCTTCCTGTTGGCAACACCACCGATAGTGTATCATTACTCCATTCCCCAATCGAAAGGGGAGGTGATTCTTGATGAGACTCGTTCCGTTTCTCCAGGTGAGGTGGTCATATACAACCTGACAGACCCTCTCTTGCCAGCTATTGTTGGTTGGCGTTTTGATGGATGGGCAAACACGGTCCAAGCCACCATCAAGTCGCTCGTAGGCAACCTGACATTGTTCCGTGGTTGCTACTCAACAAATTTAACAGATCTTGAGCAGAACTATACTGAACTATGCCAACAGAATCCTATCCCTGTAAACACAAACTCCTTCAATGAGTATATTGGTGTTTCATACTTTATCGTGCTTGTGTTTGGCACTTATGATATCTATCGCATCAGAATTGTCTTTCAGGAATAGCATCTTAAGAATTATGAACGTATCGATCGTTTTTTATACCAATTGGGCTTTGACCATTGACAAAATTAAGGATGAAGATCCCAAACGTGCAGGAGAGGTAGAGAAATTTTTTTCAGATTATTTTGAGGCAGTTGAAGAACATTCCCGGATTCTCGGTGAAAATTCAAAATTGGTTTATGTTGTCGGAAACCGTACCGTCAAGAAGATCTGGATTGAAACCGATATCATCACCAAGGAGATGTTTGAACAATTCGGTTTTAAGCTGAAAGGGATTTATTATCGTGATATCCCTAACAAAAGAATGCCTTCCAAAAATTCACCTACAAATGTGAAAGGAGAACGAGTGTCAACAATGGTAAACGAGTATGTTGTGGTTATGGAGAGGTAATCCTCATTCCTGATCTTTTTAATCGGGAATTCTGGAAATTCCAATTTATCTGATTTTCTGCATATTTCTGATCTTCTATGACTATCGGATACCTGACACGTCTTAACAGCTTTTGATCCTGGCAGGTGGTCGCTGAAGACCACAGAAACAGGATTCTGGAATTTCATGCAAATTTCGCCGATGATACTCTAGTCTTTATTGAAGGTGGATCTGGAAAAGACATTGATGACCATGCTTGCTGAAGGTTTTTCATCATACTGAGGACAGGTATGTCATTGATGATTTGTTCGATTGTTGTTATATTGAAGGGGATTATGCCTCTTGATTTGGAAAAAACCATTAATGTTGACGAGTTGCCATTCTATTTGAGCGTGCTGAGGTTCAAGGACAAATACTGGTTTAAGGGTCTGAGACATGGTCTTTATCAATTAGTGTTTATTGACTAGAAAACGGGTCAGATTCTCAAGATCCATTCAGAAAAGGAGAGTGAGGGCAGATTGTGCAAAACAAAGGAACCTTGATGAAGGTTAATTGGGTGAATCTGTCAATGGTTGAGCGTTTGAATTGCATTAATATTCATTCCTTATCATAGTCTTTTATAGAGAAAATTTCATTTCCATTTTATCTGTATGATGTTTTAGCTGTGGAGAGCCTCATCCAATATCCAACTGTCTTTACATTGGGGGCATGTCTTTTCAGTTGTGACTTTTACTATGATACAGGATCTATGGAACCTTGTTCCGCATTTAAGGTGTCTCGAAATTTTTTGGTTTATTTCGATTTCTCGACGACATATGGTACAAGTAGGTAAAGATGAAAATCTAATTTTTCCTTCGGGATAAACAATGTCAAGCCTTGGGTAGTTTCTGATTTCCTCTTCGACAATAGATGTGATTTTCTCCACAGGGAGATTTGTGTTCAGGCTTTCGTGAAGTTTTCGGATGGTGATGCTTTGCCCAGTGGTCAAGGTATCAAGCTTGTCTTTGATCTTTCTTATGAGCTCTTTTCTTGAAATAGGACTTATTTCATCCGTTTTTGTGAATATCCCATGTTCAAGGTCAAGGGTTCCCAATGATTGCAATGCTTCAATGTGTTCCTCAAAGTGGTTCAAGAATTGTCCGTAAGAACCTTTGAAACCTGCCTTCTCCATGAGAGAATATAGTGAAATTGACTTATTTTGGGACAATTCGTTGATGATTTTGTTAAGATTGTTTTTTGTTTCTTTAAGGTGAACCCATGTAGGTATCCATTGAATGACAACCAAGGTATTTTCCTTAAGCTTGACGTAGCCATTCAGGTACTTTTGAATGGTGCGTTTGGCAAATGCCACATCTTGAAACATGATATTCAGATTCAGTGGTTCATTCATCTTTGCAACGGTGATCGGTTGAATGACTTTCCATTCTTCCTTAAGCTCTGACAAACTTTCGACCAATTTTTGTTCGAGTTCTCTCTTAAAATTTTTCACTTTCATGAGGCTTTTTTTCAATTCTGGAAAATAATCATAGTCTGCTCGAATGGAGATTGCCCCAATTTCCGATTGCAATGCAAGCAACTGATCAATGATGTTCTCAAGGTCCATATAATTGATATTTCTTGAATTGAAGTTCTGGTAAATTGTCTCCAATTTCTTAAGCATTCCTTCTATGGCTTTAAGGTCATTTCTTGCATGTATGATAAAGCTCCTCTTTTTTTGCCCATCCCGTTGCAAAATTTCTAGTTGATCAAAATTTTCTGCACCCATTTGTTGTGCATTTCTATAGTCCTTATATTCTATGAACCCCTTGTCAACTCCATCAATCCAAGTTTTTCGATCAGGGTAACCTGACTTTAGGAACTTTTCATATTGTGCTTTTGTTTTGAACCCCATTTCCATTGCTTTTTGGTACTCTCTTTGAGTTGAAAAACCATTGGAAATGGCATTGCTGTACTGAACTGAGTCTGTAAATCCTTTTTCTGTCATTGTCTTCCATAATTCCCCATCCGTCACCCCATTGGCGTGGGCTTCTTTATAATCCTTATAATTGGAGAAACCTTTATGTTGTGCGTCTTGATAGGTGGTATAATCTGTGAAACCTTTCTTCATTGCCTGTTTCATAGTTTGGCAGTCTGGAAAGCCTCCTTCCTTCAATTTTTCGAATGATTTGCTGTCGTTGCATCCTGCATTTTTTGCTTCTTGGAATTGGTCATAGGTCTCAAATCCTAGTGACATCAATTTCAGGTATTCTGTATAATCACCTTCATGCTGTACTGGGAATCCCTTCTCCAGCATTTTCCTGTAGGTTTTCATATCTGGGATTCCAAGCTTCAGCAACATCATGTATTCCTGATTTGTTCTTGCTCCCATTTCTTTTGCTTGGTCAAATGTGGTTTTTGTGATGAATCCAAATGATTTTGCAACTTGGTATTCCTCAAAGGAGTTAAATCCACCTTTTATGACTGAGTTGTATTCGTCAATTGTTGTACATCCGCGTTTTTGTGCATCCTCGAATTCTTTTGCAGTATGGAAACCTCTTTCCTGTGCATCCTTAAATTGTCGGAGGGTGATGAATCCTGTATTTTGCACTTTTTGGTAATCTTCAAAGGTTGGTGCCTCTGCCGTCTTGGCATGGAGATAGGTGGCATAATCTGTGAACCCTCTCTCAAGGGCTTGCTTCATGATATTTTTGTCAGGAAAGCTTTTAACTAGTGCTTTGATGTCTTCCCATTTAAGATTTGGATTATTCGCCCCCATATTTGTTCTCAGATAAAGTGTGAGAATTTCCATTTGCTCTTGAGTGTTGCATTCCCGCTGGACAAATTCTTTTGCCTTTTCCATGTCGACATTTCTTGAATTGAACACTTCTTTTCTAAGTTGCACCACTTTGCCTTGAAAGTCCTCTCTCACGATTTTTATAATCCTCACAAGGTTTACTGCAAATGCAATAATAATTGGCAATATTCTATTGTCAACCCCTGTAAATCTTCTGATTTGAATAATGTCAATAAACATGAAGATGACAATAATTGTAAGTTCCAGCAATGTTCTGCTGTAGTAATATTTTTTCAACCCTTGATCCTGTACCGCCAATTCCAACGCATCAAATTCATTGGCTTGTGGTAATTGGATAATATTCTCCTTATTCCTATATATAAACCAAAGAATCAATGAATTTGCAATTGCGATTATTAAGGATGCAGGAAGGGTGTCGATTTCCAAAGAAATCAACACTAATGCGTTTGCAATTGAAACAAGAGCAAATTCCTTTGATTTGATTGAAAGGGGTAGCTTCCTCCCCATAAAATAGAATTGTTTTTTAAGGATTTATTCTTTTCGTTCAATGGTACTGGACTGTGGAACAATGACCAACATCAAAGACAAAAATACACATATCTAATTCTGACATGTCGGATGATTTATATATCTATTTTTGATATATTGCTCTGATCCTCATGAAACAAGAAGTCATTTTACGTATGCGGAATGTTCGTTTCCAATACAACAAGCACAAAGAAGTTATCACGGATGCGAACTTGGATGTACATCCTGGGGAGATAATCGGAATCTCAGGAGAGAATGGCTCGGGCAAGTCAACCCTGCTCAAATTAATTATTGGCTTGCTTAAGCCCAAGGAAGGAATAATTGAACGCAAGGGAAGGCTTGGATACTCTCCACAATCACTGATTTTATTTGACAATCTGACTGTGAAAGAAAATTTTAGGGTTTTCGGTCGAGGGCAGGGGTTGACAAACCAGCAGATTGATGAACAAGCAGAAAGAATCATGGAATTGCTGAAATTTACCCAATATCGGGACACATTGGTGAAAAATCTGTCTGGTGGCACTGCCCAAAAGGTGAATTTCGGCATCTCCCTTTTGGGTGACCCTGATGTCTTAGTGCTTGATGAGCCTTATCAAGGGCTGGATTACGCATCTTTCCTTTCATTTTGGGATATTCAATTTGATTTGAGGGCAAGGGGCAAGGCAGTGATCATTGTCAGTCACTTGATCGAGGACCAATCAAAGTTCAGTCGGTCGCTTCATCTGGTAAATGGACGGTTGCAGTCCTGTAATCGAAAAGATTGTCCTGAATGTTGTGGTGGTGATGGAAAATGAGGCAGGTTCTGTTCCTGACGAAGATTTTTTTGAAGAATCTCTTTCGTCAGCCCAGTATTGTTTTCAGCAGTATAATTCTTCCATTGGTTGTTCTTTGGTCCACTTGGTGGGTGACTGCTGACCTCCCCATGACTTTTGAACTTGCAAATGCTGAACAGGATGTGTCCAGTAGCATGATTGATGTACACGTTGTCACAGGAAGCTTGACAGCCATGGCAATTACCGCTGGTCTTTTTGGGTTCATCATAACGAATGAATACCGGAAAATAAGTGACCGATTGGAATTGGTCGGGTATTCCCCTACCACGACTGGATTTGCAATATTCCTGAGTCTGTTTGTGACACTTTCATTTTCCATTGTGATTACTGTCTTTTTAGCTAATTTTTTGGCGGCTCCCAAAGACCCTCTTGGACTTACCCTTGCAATTGTGCTTGTCTCTCTGATTTATGTCTCCCTTGGAAATCTTGTGGCAATTATCATACCGAAGGCTACCGAGGGCACATTGATTTTGTTGATTGTTGCGTTCATTGACCTGATGGTTCTGACCAATCCCATGGGGGGCGGTGTCTATCTTGAGTCATGGACTTATTATCTTCCTGGTTTCTGGCCCATCCAAGTTGCCTTGGAAGCATCATTTCTTGGAAATGCTTCTGTAAGCACAATGGTCTATCCGCTTATTTACTTTGTCTTAACCGTGATCCTGATCCTTTTTGTAAGGAATGCTAGAGCCCGTTCGACCATGTCTTTTCTGTCAGGAGGTAATTGATATGGGTAAGGTTTCATCCCTCATTCGCTATCTTGGGACAGGATTCCTGAGAGAACGTAGTTTGGTTCTAACCCTTGTCGTCCTCCCTATTCTTCTTTTGGTCACTGGTCGAATTAGTGCTCCAGCAGATATGGTTGCCTTTACGATGGATTCAACCCTTATAATATCCAATTCCGAGACCATGCTTCTTTCATTATATGCCCTGACGGCGGTTGTTCTTGTCGCCTCGGTTTCCAGTTTCTCTTTCAGCTTCAACTTCAAGCCTGTAGTTCCTCGTCTTACCCTTTTAGGATACCAGACTGTGGAAATCAGTTTTGCGTTTCTTCTTCTGGTTGGTGGAATTAATCTATTTGCTGTTGGAGTCACTTGGCTTTATGTGACAAGTGTGATGGATGTCCAAGATCCATTTGGCTTATTTGTCGGATTGGTTTTTGCATCGATAATTTTTTCGACCATAGGACTGATTCTTTCTGACTTGACAACTTCCAAGACTCTTGGTCTCTATCTTGTTTTGACATTGGCCATGATGGATACGGCTTTCATAGAAAATCCAGTGTTCTCTAGAAGATATAACGATAAATGGGTTGATCTGATGCCCTCTCACCATTCCTTGACAATAATTCTTCGGTCTGTCTATGAAACTGGAACGGATTGGTCTTCTATTCTTCCTCAAGTGCTTCTCTATGAGCTGATATTGGTCTTATTTCTTATCCTTACACGTAAATTCAAGGCAACGATCCTTTAACTCTCTCATTTTTTGCTAATGTTGGACACTTTCCTGATTCCTCAACTATTGATTTTACAAGCCCTGATGATTTTTTAGATGTCCATAATGGGTTATTGATTGATGATTTTTTGCCCAATATCACGATACACTTGTTGAACGTTTTGGGGTAGGTCGCGAGCACCCAACTGGTCTGGAGAATCCAGACCTCCTGGCCATTAATAACCAATTATCCCTATGACTCGTGTATTGTTAATCGCAAGCTTGTAATAATTCAAAGCGATGGTTCCCATGTCTTCTGGTCTTATCCCTCCATCCGACTGATAGTACGGTCTCCATTGGGTGTCCATGATAACCACTATTTTCAAGTCCATCCTGTCCGCAATTCCCGTTAGTTTTTTCCAATTTGATTGATAATTGACTTCTGTATTGGGGTCTATGGTATCATATTGATCAAACCCAATCCAATCCACCGCACTTGGAACTTTTAAATCATTTAATGATGCATAAGACTCAATTATTAAAATGGGAACTGTTGGAATCCTGTCCTTAAGCAGTGTCGCGGCAGAATCCAGTTCCTCATAGCTGATATGATTCCAAAACGGTTCATCAGCAAGGTAAAATGCAGCAATTTCATGTAAATGGTTCTCAAGTGCATTTATCTTTGCGAAATTATCCCACAAATCAATATAATTATCGCGAAGAGTATAATGCCCCCTGCCATTCCCACTAGATATCTCCTGAAAGAATAAATCATGAAGATGAAGTATTGCTTTTTCATTATTGTTGTCTAGAACTGCCAAACGACTTGTAATGTTCTCATCCAGTGATTTTAACCCCATGTGGATAATATTTGTGAAGTCTGCAACCTCATCAACATAGTTGATTTTCACTTCGTTATCATGCGGATCATCAAAATAGGCATCTGTCAGTGCAAATCCAAAGAAACTTAATTCTGATGTAGAAGGTATCTCTGAAATCGTATAATTCTCTCGTGGCTCATTATTTAATCCTGAGAAAATTAAATAGCCTGAGACAAACAGCACAACGAAAATAATAACAAATGATTTTTTTAAAAACATTATTTCCTTTATAATTTCAATGACTTTTTAATTTTTTTTCACTCTAACATCTAATTTTTTACAGTCATTAATGGATGTTTTTTTACTTATTCTTTTATAGCTGTGCCTTGCCTATATGATTCATTCGAAAATTCAATCATAAAATAGTGGTTCTCTATATTTTTCCTAGTAGGATTTATTCTTGGCATATGTGGATTTTGTATTCTTGTACCATTTCTACCTTTAAATTTCCAGTTAACCCCATCGTGTGTGGAAAAATATATAATCAATACATATTTGTTGTAAATATGAAGAAGTCAATTGCTATATTATGCTTGATTTTTTTCATTCATGCATTTTTCCCTGTTAGTGGTTCGGTCATTTCATTAAAAGACCCTAAGGGGGATGTTGAGATAAATGGGGATACGGTTGTACAATCTGAAAATGTCAGTTCATATGTGGATTTGACTGCTTTGGTGATCACAGAATTCAATTCCTCACATTATCGTTTCAGTGTCGAGGTTGCAGGTGATCTAGAACATTTCAGATCCAGTGACTATCTCAATTTTTCATATTTCAGAATATATTTTTTTGCAAATGTCCAATGGGACTGTTTCATTGATAGTTGCAAGTCAATAAGCAACAATATTGATCTTTATTTCGATGGAGTTAACCATAGTGCCTCTGTTAAGGATAATCAAGAAAAGTTCTTGGTTGAATATTCCGTTGATGGGGGAAATTTAACGACTTTTTTTCCGACAAGTGATACATGGCGGGATGTCCTTGAAAAACGGATAAATGGTGGTTCTTATGAGGTTGGAGTTGAAACTCGAATGGAGTTTGCAGTTCCCTTGACATCATATGAAAATAGGGTACAAATGGTTTTGCTGGACAGTCTTCCCGATTCTGAATATTTTCTGACTCGACAGACAGGACAGGATACCGGCGCATTTTATATTATTGGAATTCCAATGGCTTTTGGCTTGATCATTGCCTTGCAAAAGAGACATTTTTCAAAAAAATCGACATCAGGAAATTGAATTTGGAACAAATCTGCTCACTAAAATGGATTGATGGTTACCTTCCTCTCAACATTTCCTTCAAGAAAATGCATCAATTTATGATTAGGGATTTTTGTCATCTTCTTTTCCTTGTGCATATTTGGGATATCCTACCACTAAAGGAACCACTACTGTAAGTCCCAAAAGTGAAACTGCAAATGGAAATAGGGTGGTGATGATTGCGAATGGCATATGTTATGCTTTCCATTGAATTATATAACTTATGTGCAAAAATTGCAATTGGGACAAATTTGGGAAATGCTTGATTTAAACGATTTTGACATTTGTCCATTGTGAATTGATAAATAAAAATTATCTTGGAGTTCCAATAAGTTCATTGATCCAAATAATTAAACGTGGATATTTCACATTTTGCCATGGAGAAGTCGGTGTTGACGATTTCATGCCATATTTGAAAACACTTCCAGAGATCGATTTCGTGTACTGCAGTCTTCCCAAACCCGAATATTTCAAGTATTGGTACAAAATGGTGAATCAAGCTCCACAAATATCGTACAAAAAATATATGCAATTAACTGTTGAAATCATGTTGCTTCTGAATGCAAAGGAATATCATCTAGAAGTCAATGATGGGAACAAAAATTTGGTGTTTGACGCTTTCAAAGGTCTTGGTTTTCATCATGAAGTTATGCCAATACTATATTCTGCCCCATTGGACAGTTGGTCTAACAGGTATGCAAGAAAAAGAAACTGGGATGAAATGGTTGCATTTACCCTGCAAGAATTCAAGATGCCAAAGGTCATGTATTCCCATGAATATCTTGATGTGGTCTTGGAACGTCGTTCTTCAAGCATGAATTGCTTTGACCCTGCAATAGGAAAAGGCCTGCTAGTTAAGATGTGCTTAAGGCATGGTCATGTTTCCCATGGGATTGACATGAATATGGATCGATTAAAGGTGGCAATTGAAATGGTTGAGGGAGGAATTGGAAAAATATCGCCAAAATGACGAAATATTGGATTGATCGAACTTCAATTTCCTTTTTCCATTATGTGGGGCATTTTATATGGTGTTTTTCGTGTTTCTTTTTATGATCATAAAGGCAATTAACCCAAAAAACAGTGACAAAAGGATTGATATTGTGGGAAGGTAAGGGGGTGGAGAATTCCCATTTGAAAACAGGTAAATTACAAACCCTGTAAAAACAATTGTGGGGATGACAAAGAATAATATATCAAAATATTGAATCTTGACATCTCCTTCCATTCTTTTTTGGGGAAGAATAGGTTTGGAAATGACAAATGCCAACATGATCTTAAGAAAATCACCTGGCATAAATGGGAACATTCCGATCAGCATGGCTTTTGATATCTCAATCCCTAATGCGATCATTAATCCAAGGATGCCTGTAATATAGATCATCAAGGTGGCTAGAATAAGTGATGCAAGAAATAGGGTATTTTTTCTGGTTTCATAGGATTCAGTCGCCCTTCCTACAATGTATGCCGCAAGAACAAATCCAATAAGATAACCCCCCGTTGCACCGAAAATTACTGAAATGCCTGTTTTTCCCCCTGCAAATTGCAATATGCCCAATGCCGCAAATAACAGATACGCCATTTGGGACAATGTGCCAAACTTTCTTCCCAATACCATTCCTGAAGCCAGTACAAAAAACGTCTGCATGGTGATTGGAACTGGTGAAAAACTTAGGGGAATCACCATACGGGCACCAAGGCTGGTAAATACCGCAAAGGAAAGGGATCCAATGGCCCCAAAAGTCATGTTGGTTCTTACTGTTCCAAAGAATTTTTGCTGTACCGAGACAAGCATACTTTTCCCTTTGAAAAAACCATTTAACTATTCTGACCTATTTCTGCTCTTCCAATGTTTTTCCCCATCATTGTTCGTACAGATCATCCAGCAATTTGGTGTTTTTTATTTAAGGATTTATTTTCCCCCCTGACTGGATTCTTATTAGATGTGTTGACTTTAACGAGGTTACTGATTCACTTTTTTCCATCTGTTTCTCTCTATGGTCAACCAAATATTTCCTCCTTGTTTTACAAATTGGGCAGGTTCTTTTCCTCCCATTTCTGTAGGCAAGTAATAGTTCAAAGTGAATGGGTCTCCATTCAATGGAAGTAGTTGACCCTGTACTCTTCCCTTTAAATCCTTGATAATAAGTGAACCTGATTGGGAATCTATCCTGATTTTATTCAGTCCTTTATAGGTATGGTATTCACCTGTCAATTCCTTATGAAGATTTCTAAGTTTAAGCAGTGGCCATTCTTTTTCAGGGTCTATCCCCAATGATTGTATCATTATCGCTTGACTGAATATCCTTGGACTTGGATGGTGATTGCTTAGCATTATTGCCCCACGCTTAAGCTCAGAAATGAAGCAAAACCATGCGCTCGCTCCAATAAAACTTCCAGAATGCTGAACAAGCTTGTATCCATAAAAGTCTTCATCAATTGCAAACCCATATCCATAGCCAGATATTGTTTGACCGTATGCCGCTGCAAATGACGCGCTTGGATACTCTTCCCTGAATTGCATTGATTGCATTGATTCCACACTTTCTTTAGTCAATATTTGTTTTCCATCAAAATCCCCTTGATTCAAATGCATCTGCAAGTATTTGGAAAGATCGACGACCGTCGAAAACAATCCTCCTGCCGCTTCATCTAAGGATCTTGTAAGCTTATGCTCTTCATACGGCACATGGATAAATTCATTTGTTTTACTATTTGGCTTGTCCATATACCCTTTTGCCAACAATTCTGTATTCTTGATCTCATTGAAAAATCCAGTCATTTTCATTTTCATGGGCTCAAATAATTTCTTGCGAAGGAATTTTTTGTATGATTCTTGTGCTACCTCACTGATTATTTTGGAAAGTAATCCATAAG
The DNA here is from genome assembly GCA_015523565.1 of Candidatus Heimdallarchaeota archaeon. Classification (GTDB taxonomy): domain Archaea; phylum Asgardarchaeota; class Heimdallarchaeia; order Heimdallarchaeales; family Kariarchaeaceae; genus WAKA01. Next base: position 17,981 of record WAKA01000060.1, read on the forward strand.
CGAAATTATTGTAATGGAATTTTTTGCCAGGTGGAACAAGATATTCTTGAGCACCATTTAAAAATCGAAATCCATCCTCCCATGATGAAAAAGGGATGCGAGGCACTGGTTGGGCATCCATGAAATGTTCTCTATTTCTGATCCACATGGCATCCGCAAGATTTGGTATGCCCGACGTATGATTCATCAAATGGTGTATACGAATTGGGTTATCAGGAAAACCGATTTTGACGGGCAGATATTCTGCAATTGGATCCATGACATTAAGCTTGTCTTCTTCTTGGAGTTTTAGTATCCCTGCACAGACAAAGGATTTTGTAACGGATGCAACATTGAAAATGGTGTCTGGTGTAACTGGTTTGTTCAATTCAAAGTCGCGTGCACCATAACACCGTGTCATTTCCAGTTTCCCGTCATTCACAACTGCAACTGCCGTTCCTGCCGTATTCGTTCTTTCCATTTCCTCAATGATAAGCCTGTCCAATTTTTGCTCAAAAATGCTTTTGAAATCCATAATGAAAATACACGACAAGATATTTCTACATTTTGCATTCTGGGAGGAGTCATGGTATAATCAAAAGACAATCTTGCTTTTTCCCATTTCTTTTTGACAATTCACTTTCCATGCTTATCTATTCACATGTTTTCTTGCTGTTATTTTTCAGCATGGTTCACAATTCTTCCTCAAACATTTCCGTTTAATACGCAAATTGGAAATCTCCCCTACCAACCTTAAAAAAGTCAATTGTCATTTAACATTCATGATTTTTCCAGAAAAGCAAAATGAATTATTGCTTTGTATAGGGGAAACAATTCTGGGAATTCCTGCAGAAAACCTGGGTGACGATTTTATCCAAGAAATAAATAGGTATGTTGGACTGTTAGATGATTACCTAATAAAGGATCTAAAAAATTTGGTTACAATGTTTGGGTCAAGAGCCATGGTTTTTATGCGCCTTTTCAAATTCAAAAAATTTGTCGGGCTTTCTCCAACAGACAGGTTGCGTTATGTCAAATCATGGGGAACAAGTCGCATTCCATTATTGCGTACTGGATATACCGCATTGAGGTCATTATGTGGTTGGGCATATTATTCAAATGATGATCATGGTGAAGAGCTTGGTCACCTTGGCAAAACAATTGGCAGGGAAAAAGAAACACCCACTCTGCTTTCACCACAGTTCTATCCAAATTCCCCATTGGCAAGAGGTGACATGAAATGATAATCACTCCAGAAACATGGGACAAAAACAAAGAAATAACCACAGATATTGCAATCATTGGTTCTGGATGCGGGGGTGCAATGACTGCCGCAAGACTTTCTGAACAAGGCTATTCTGTGATCATAATTGAAGAAGGTGAATATGTATCAAAGGATGATTTTGATCAGAATGCCAGAAATCTTGTGCCTCGGCTGTATCGACAAAACGCCTCCTTGGGTACGGATGACCAATCAATTCGAATACTTCAAGGCAAGGCATTCGGGGGGTCCACCACAGTTAATTGGATGACTTCGCTTCGCACGCCTGATTGGGTACTCGAAGAATGGGCTGAACGCTTTGGACTCAATGAATACTTGCCTGAACACCTCGGCAAACATTTTGAAATGATTGAAAAAAGGCTTAATGTCCATCAGGTTCCTGACTATGCCATAAGTCCTTACAACCGTATCATCCTTGATGGTGCAAAAATGCTGGATTTGCACCAAAAAGTGCTTCCGAACAATTCAAAAGACTGCATTGGCTGTGGCAGTTGCGGATTGGGATGTCCCTATGATGCAAAACAGGATATGCGGCTTACTTATCTTAAAGATGCCTTGGAAAATGGCGCAACTGCCTATACATCGACTCATGCCTACCAAATCTCTCCCGAATCCCGTGACAGGCATATTGTAAAGGCAACAATGCAAAACCAGACAATCAGATTTCAAGCTAAGAGGGTTGTCGTTAGTGGCAGTGCAATCATGTCCCCCCTTCTTCTGCAATCATCAGGACTCACCAAGGGTGGTCAAGTTGGGAAAAATCTTTCCCTTCATCCTGTAACTGCTGCAATTGGACAATATGATTCTGAGATGCATCCGACATATGGCATCCCTCAAAGTGCAACCGCTGAATATTTTGATGATACAGGCTATGGCTATTGGCTTGAGGCTCCAGACCTTGAATTGTTTCTTGCAGGTGTCAATTTCCCCATAATTGGACCGCAAAGGCATGAAGAACTTAAAAAATTGTCAAAAAGTGCAGTGATCATTGTCTTGGTTCGGGATGGGGCGGATGGGAAAACAGACGGGGAAGTGCGCTGGAGACGCGGGTACAATAAGCAAAATGGTCGAATCACTCTTAAAAAAGTCCCTTCAATTCGTTATCGTGTCTCTCCAACGGATCGAAAACACTTAATGATGGGGTTGGAGACAGCAATAAAAATCATGTTCAGTACAGGTGCCAAACGTGTGTTTCCTTTCTTGAATCCATCTCCTGAGCTTACTGACATTTCTCAAGCCCCTGAAGTTCATAAGCATCCTTTTCAACCAAATCGCATTTCCTTATTTAGTGCACATCCGCAGGGCACTTGCAGGATGTCAAAAGGGAAGGGCGTTGTTGATGAGACTGGACAAATGAAACATTATCCTGGTGTCTATGTGCTTGATGGAAGTATTCTTCCCACTGCTGTTGGTGTCAATCCCATGATTTCCATCTTGGCATCTGTGTCTCGTGCAATTGAACTTGGAAACCTTAATCTATGACCCTCTTTTTCTCCTGTTTATGAATTTTAAAAATTCGTTGTAATTTTGCATGAGGTTATGGATTTTCTTCTTCTATCTCAAAATCCCTTATGACCTGCCCTCTTCTAATGATCTTAAGTGGTGCCGCAGTTATTTCCCCTTCAACATGATTGAATTGTGTAAATGCCACGGCTATTTTGTCTCCTAATTCCACGATTATTTCTATTGGTTCCTCTTTGTCGTCTGAAGATGTCTTCAAGAGTTCCTTGTAATTGTCTGGTGTGATTTCCGTATTCATGTCAAATTTCGACCTCGATCCTACAAAGCACATGCTTTCAAAATCATCGACAAATGTTGGTCGATCTGTAAACCTGCGAAGCGGGATTCTTGCCTCGATACCATTCGGCAGCAGGACATTGACACCTCCTGAAAAGATTGACGATACTATGCCTAATCTGTTTTGTAAACTCTCATTCTTGGCAATGAATGAATATCCTGCAGAAACAATTTTTTGCTCGATCTTAGATGCCAAAACCGATTGTTCGGTTGAATGTTCCGCAAGATTCTCAATTTCTTCAGCACTGTAGACAAATTCTGGTTCTTCTGTCTCGTCCTTCCAATTGCCGTCATTTCTTCCTTCCCTGATTAATTGTTTGCAAATCCTGTGGGCTATGATATCGGGATATCTTCGTATGGGCGATGTGAAATGGACATAACGGATGCTTCCCAATCCAAAATGCCCTATATTTGCGGCAGAATAGAACGCCTGAGGAAAAACACGTAATACCAATAAATATGAAAGTCTTTGCAAATCTTCCTCGCTTATTTCCCCAATCTTGTCCAATACTTCCATAAATGGTCTGAGAATTGCCTCTTGTTTATCCTTGGTGAGTTGTGCCAATCCCTTTGCCAAGGGTGTGCCTAAATCGACTTCTTCATCCTCTTCTTCCTCTTCAAGAGATCCCTTTAATACATCTCCCAAAGACGCTCCCCCTCCGAATGAAAAGGTAATTGGTCCCTTCCCTTTTTGCTGTTTCAGTTTCTCGAAAAAGTTTTCCTCTTCCTCCTCCTCCTCTTCTTCTTCCTCCTCTTCAAACAGGTTCTCTGGGAAGCCAATTTCCAAGGGCAACCCCACAACCTTCATTTGTCCATTGAATTTCACCGTGCTTTCTTTTTCTGGCAATGGATGATCCCTGTAAATGGCAGGAACTTTTGCCCTATGGAATATCTCACCAATGGCTTCATTTGCGGATACCATGAATGTTTCAATCATTCTGGTGGATGGTGAAGATTCCTTGATGGCAATTGTCATTTTTTTTCCAAGTTGAAGCTTGACTTCTGGAGTTTCCAAATGCAGACTCCTACGGTGTTCATCAATAAGCTTTGCTAATTTGTAATATGTTGTGAATGGCTCTTCCTCCTTTTCAATTGCTTCATTCACATAGTCATAAGACAAGTTTCTGTTTACAAGGATAACGGTATTGTGTACTTTCTCACTTCCTTCTATTTTTCTCCCTTTCTTGTCAAAGTGGATTTCAACAGACATGGCCAATCTTGGTACCTGTTCCCGAAGGGAGCAGAGGTCATCGGAAAGCCTTGAAGGAAGCATCGGCAGGACTGCTGTCGGTAGGTACACACTTGTTGCTCTTTTACGTGCATGCATATCCAATCTTGAATGTTTTTCTACATAATGGGCTACATCTGCAATGTGAACCCACAAGATAAATTCATTCTCCTTTTCAATGACTGTCACGGCATCATCAAAATCCTTTGCAGTTGGTGGGTCTATGGTGTATGCTTCCAGATCCTGTAAATCAAGCCTGCCCTTAAAAACCTCAGGGGTTTCTTTTGGTTCCTTAAATCGTTGGGCGTATTCCTCAATGTCTTCTGGGGTTTCCCACTCAAAATCTGCGGCAAGATTTATCGCTCGCCTTGAAATCTTAAGCAATGCCGTATTTTCACCCCAAAAACCAGTGCGTATCAAAAACTTGACAAAAGAATCCGCAATGGTTGTTCTTCCTTCATCAATCCAATCTTCCGCCAAATACGTTATGAACTTGTAAAGGGAAAAATCCTCAATCTCAGTCACAAGTGTTTCTCCCAATCCCATTTGTGGCCATGTGTCATATTCAACAAAATGATCCATCATTTCCTGTAGTTTTCTCAACAGCACTTTTTCCTCGTCAGTAAATGGGATTTCATCCCATGGCAACGGTTTACGCACTGTTCTTGTATCTCCGTCTTCAGTCTCTTCTTCGACATAATGAAACATTTTTGCCCTAATCCTGCCTAGATCCCCTATTTCCCTGTTAATTGACTTTTTCTCCTCTAGAGTCAAAATTTTCCAAAGCTGTTTTCGGCTGTCAAGAAGAACAAAATGTCCTCTCTGTGGAGAAGATACCTGATTCAGGACTTCTTTGATTTTTCTGAGTTGGTTTTTTGACAATTCCTCTTTTTTATACCAAATTTTAGCAATTTCCTCTAGTGTAAATTGTTCCTTGCCCTTTTTGACCAATAATTGCCATAGATTCTTTTCCGTAAGCTGACCTGCTGTTGATGAACCGCTTTCTCCTCTTTCTTTTGCGATCTCGTTGATCCACTGTTTCAATCTTTGCCGCATCTCTTTTTCAGGCGGTAATTGTCCATTCTTGAGTTGAACCGATCGTCCAAATGTCGACTTGTATACATTCCCCTGTTTCAGTTCCTGCATTCCTCTTAGGGTAAATAATGTAACAATAACCCCTTTCTTGCGTTTACTGCTCTTGACAAAAATGCCAAAATTGTTTGGTGGTTGAATACCAAATAATCCCGGTTTAAATTCAACTAATTCTCCTTTTGCCGGCAATTTTTCCTCAATCACAAAATGCATTCTGTGCTTATAACTTCTCTGTCAATGCAACTGTTTTGGTTCCTTTCTGAAGAATGAAATAGAGTGATTGTATTGGTAGTATAGTTATGGAAGTCTTCATTCCCAAATCATTTGTGGCATTGCTTCTTATTTCTTCACTTCTTGTTGCAATGACTATTGGTGTCACAATCGAAAGGAATGAAGTCCTGTTGCTGGCAACCACCACATCAGTCGATAACTCTGGATTGCTGAACATGCTGATCTCTGAATATTTGAAGACCACCCCCCATCTGAAGATCTATGTGGTCGCAAAAGGCACAGGGGCCGCACTTCAATTGGCAAAGGACGGGGACGCCGATGCTGTTTTGGTTCATGCCAAAGAAAAGGAACTTGAATTCGTCAAAGAGGGCTATGGTATAAACCGAACCACTCTTTGGTACAATTATTTCATACTAGTTGGTCCCTCTTCGGATCCTGCCCAAATCAAAACTTCCCAAGACATCATTGATGCGTTTAAACGTCTCTATAATTCTGGAAATGAGACAATCAGATTTCTATCAAGAGGTGATGAATCTGGTACCCATATCAGGGAACAAATGCTTTGGAATCTTTCTTCATTGACCCCTTATAACAAGGCATGGTATCTTGAAACAGGCACTGGGATGGCCCGTACCCTTATAACAGCAAATCAACTGAATGCATATACTTTAACTGATATTGGCACCTATCTGCAATTAAAACAAAATGCAGGGATCAAACTTGTTCCTGTCTTTGACAAGGAAATTCCTGAACTTTATAATCCCTATTCCTACATTGTTGTCAATCCCAAGATCCATCCTGATCGGAACACGGCCCGTGCAATCGATTTTCTTCTTTTTCTGAAAAATTCATTGGATCTTGTCGGAAATTATACGATCGATGGATCTGTCCTGTTTCATCCCTTAAAGGAGGGTCGGTCATGGTAGTGTCTGATTTTTTGGATGGTTTAATAAAAATCCTCTCAGGTGACCCTGAAGTTTGGGAAATCGCATTTTTGAGCATAATTGTGTCTTGCACAGCTGTGGCTTTGGCATCACTTGTTGGTATACCACTTGGCATCTGGCTTGGTAGTTCCAAACGGTTTGGCGGTTTGTTTCCAACAACAATTCTCAATACTCTTATGGGCTTACCTCCTGTGGTGGTGGGGCTTGTGGTGTTCCTATTTTTAGCCTCAGAGGGTCCCTTGGGCAGTCTCCAACTTGTTTTTACCCCTCTTGCAATGGTTGTCGCCCAATTTGTCCTTACCTTGCCGATTGTTACCGGATTGACCAAATCTGCAATAGAAGATTTACCAGAAGAACTTCCCTTGCTTTTGCAGTCTCTTGGTGCAAGCCCTGTTCAACTAAAAAGTGAAGTGTGGAAGGAAGCTCGCCCTGGCATTGTCATTGGTGTTATCACTGCACTCGGTCGGGCTTTTTCTGAAGTGGGTGCCATCCTTATTGTTGGTGGTAATCTTAAAGGATATACCCGTGTCTTAACCACTGCAATTGTAACTGAGACAAGCAAGGGGAATTATGGACTCTCACTCGCCTTGGGCACCCTTCTTTTTCTTATAAGCCTTAGTTTGACTGGTATGGTAACTTTCCTCCGTTACAAAATAAACGGATGGACATAATACTTAATAAGCCCATAATTACTTGATTATTTGAAAAAGAATGGTAAAGGCTTATGTTTTCATAAAATGCAAAGCTAATAACCTCCCTGATGTAAAGGAACGACTGGAAAAAATCCCACAGGTCATTGAATGTGTCAGGTTGGTAAATGACTATGATTTTGTTGTTACTGTTGAAACTACAAATAGTAAATTCCTTCGTCCAATTGTGACATCCCAGATACGAACTATCCCTGAGGTCATAGAGACTATGACAATCATTTGTGTATGACTTATTATGCTCTGGAAGGTTGATAAAACATTATTAACAACGTTCTCTAATATTGATTTGAATAATGCTTGAGTCGATTGCGGTAAAACATCTAAATTTGGAAATAAATGGGACTTTACTCCTATCCAACATTTCTTTCACTATCAAGTCTGGTGACGTGCTAGTCACCTACGGTCCAAATGGTTCGGGGAAAAGCCTCCTCAACAAGACCCTTGGCTTTTTGATTTCCCCACAATCTGGTAGCATTTTCTGGGATGGTCAAGAGGTCTTTTCCGACGGGCAACTGTTGAAAGCAGAAGAGAAATTGAGAAGAAACATAGGTTTTGTTTGGCAACATCCTGTTTTCCTTACTGGAAATGTCAAGAAAAATATTGAAATGCCATTAATCCTCCAAGGTCTTCCAAAAAATGTTCGCGAGAAAAAAATTAAGGAACTCGCCATTGAATACCAAATTGACGACCTGCTCATGAGTAATCCACAAAAACTTTCTGGAGGGGAAAAACAACGTGTCTCATTTCTAAGGGCCATTGTCCATGATCCGGATTTCCTCATTTTTGATGAACCGACTGCATCATTGGATCCTTCCTCAATTGTATGGTTTGAGGAAAAAATCCATGAACTCAAAAAAAATGGCAAGCTGATTGTTGTCACCACACATGATTTAGATCAAGCTAAACGTGTGGGAACAAAGCTGGCAGTTTTGATTTCTGGAAAAATCATGGAATACGGCAAGTTGGATCATGTTCTTCATCATCCTGAAAATGATCTTGTCAAATCTTATCTTCGCGGTGACCTCAAGGCTTTGATTTCACAATAAAATTTCTTTTTCCAAATGTTGTTAAAAAGTCTTATATGCCTGAAATTTATTTTACAACTGTGGTTCACAAGGTTCCACTGGCGTACAATAACAAGGAAAAATTCCGTTTTGGAGTTGGTTATGAGGAAGTTCCAATTGACAAGATTGAATTAACCATGGCCTTCTTTGCTTGGTATATTTCTGCTTATGTAATTTTAGGTTTTCCTGAAACTTATGAAAGGCATGGTCCGATTGTTTATGCTGTGGCTATTCTTTTTGTGGTTATTCAATGGCGTTATTTTTTCTCCCTCTTTGCTTACTTGACAATTTATACTTATGTTTGGCCTTATATTGGGATATTTTATTATGCAATACCCCTTTTTGTCCTTCCTTCTTTGGCAAATTTAGAAAATTACATGATCAAGGTGATGAAGGCACTTCAATCCCCATATGACCTATATCCCTATGAATCATTGCTTGATGAACCTTTAAGTGAAGTAACTCCTTTTATTCAGGAAGATTGAACTTCCCACTTGTTAGCACTTATAAGCGCATCATTTCAACTAGGGTTATTGAAATGAGGAATTTACATGGCATTTTCAGAATCTGATGAACTTATTGCATATGGAAGCCTGACGGCAGTTGCAATGATTTGGGGGTTAAGTTGGCCTGCAGGACGGTTTTTGGCTCTTGAATTTGGCTCAAAAGTCTTGACTGCGGCATTCATTCGTTTTACGTTTGCTGTTCCTTTCCTTTTCATATTTGCTAAATTATTTACTGGGACAATAAAGGTTGAAAAAAAGTTGCATAAATCATTGATACTTTTTGGTCTTCTCCAAATCTCGCTCTACAATTTTTTCTATTTGACAGGCTTGAGATTCACAAGTGCTTCTGATGCATCACTTGTTATTGCCATAAATCCTTTGCTGACAGCCATCATTTCCTCGTTTCTCTATGCAGATGAAAAGTTGACCCTTAGGAAAGTTCTTGGTTTCCTGATTGCCTTTGCAGGGGAGTTCCTGATATTTATGTTCTCCCCCAATTCGAATGTGGAAAATCGTATCTTGGGGAATGTTGTGATCTTTCTGGCCGCATTGGTGTGGGCTACATACTCTTCATTTTCCCGACCGATCTACCAAAAAATTCCTCCCTTGAGGTTTCAAGCTTGGGCTTCATTCTATGGGTGGTTGGCGTTGGGTATTTTTGCATTGGTTGAAAAACCGTGGACTGTTTCCCCATCTTCCACTTCATGGGCTATCCTTGCATATTTAGGTATCCTTTCTGCGGCGCTGGCAAACACCATCTTCTCATTTGGCATAAAAAAAATTGGTCCCTCCCGAACCTCAATCTTTGTTAATATGGTTCCATTGTTTGGCATAACCTTTTCCTTCTTCCTTTTGGACGAGGAATTCTCTTACTGGTATTTAGTCGCCTTTGTATTGGTTGTCACAGGCATCAACTTGGTGACACGTTCAAAACCGCGACCTCCTGACGAAATGAGTTGAAATCTCTAGTGCAACCTTTAGTTAATTTAAAATAACGCGGGATTGTAGTCAATCTTGTACAAATGAGCAAGCGAATTACTACTTACAGAGGAAAAACTCTCAAAGAGCTTCAACAAATGAGCTTGGATGAGGTTGTGGAACTTCTCCCTGCAAGACAAAGAAGAAGCTTAAAACGCCCTCAATACTGGAACCATGAAAGGAAGAAACTGCTTAAGGATCTCAGAGAAGCAAAGAAAGCAATGGAAAAAGGTCAACAGGTGGTGGTTCGAACCCATCTGCGTGATTTTATTGTTCTTCCTGAATTTGTCGGATTGACCGTTGAAATCCATAATGGTAAGGAGTTTGTTCCAGTTGAGCTGACTTTGGATAAGGTCGGTGACTATTTCGCCGAATTCGCCCATTCCAGGAAGGTTGTCAAACACTCCGCCCCTGGTATCGGTGCAACTCGGTCATCTATGTTCGTACCACTCAAATAAGGTGAATTATCATGGCAAAACGATTTGGCTATTCTGTTATCGGTCTTGACCCCGACAAAACAGCACTTGCATCAGGAAGGGAATTGGACATTTCCCATAAGCACGCACGTGAAATATGCAATACCATAAAAGGTATGTTCTTGGATGAGGCAAAGGAATATTTGGAAAAAGTCATCAAAATGGAACGTTCTGTTCCTTTCAAGAGACATCACAAAAAGGTCGGTCATCGATCTGACCTTGTTGGCTGGCATACTGGTAGATATCCTGTCAAGGCCGCAAGCAAAATTCTTGAAGTTCTTGAAAACGTTGAGAAGAATGCCGAATTCAAAGGTCTTGAAATTGATCGGCTTCAAATCATCCATGCCGCAAGCCAAAAGGGAAGGGCATTGAAAAGGGTATTTTACAGGGCATTCAGGACATCCTCTGCCAAAAACAATATCCTGACACATGTAGAAATTGCTGTTGAAGAAAGGTAAATAAATGAAGGACTTAGGTTTCCATTCTGAAATAATTTGGCTTGACTATGATTCATTTCAACAAAACAGAAATGAGAATGTTGGCTATCATTTAGACCAGAGACCTATTGAATTATTATTCAAAATAGGTTTAATCAACTTGGACAAGCCCGCTGGTCCGACTTCACATGATGTTGTGGCAACGGTCAAAAAAATCTTGGAAGTCAAAAAAGCAGGTCATTCTGGAACCTTGGATCCAAACGTAAGTGGTATTCTCCCCATTGGGCTAAATAATGCCACAAAAATCTTGCATACATTTCACCTAATCCCAAAAAATTATGTCTGCAATATGGAAGTCCATGACAAAACAAAGGACGTGGATTGGGAAGAATATTTTCAAGAATTCACAGGCTTGATTTATCAGTATCCCCCTTTGGAATCCAACGTGAAACGGAGGTTACGAAAGCGAACAATCTATTCCCTCGAATTTTTAGAAAAAAGCCTCTCCGAGGTTTTATTCACTGTCGAATGTGAGGCAGGCACTTACATTAGGACTCTTTGCATCGACTTGGGAAGGGCAAGCGGAGTTGGTGCCCATATGAGGGAATTACGCAGAATCAAAACAGGACCATTTGACGAAACATCTCGCGTTACACTGCACAATCTCTTTGATGCCTATATGGACTATAAAGAGACTGGTGATGAAAAGGGGCTGAGGAACACTATTCTCCCAATTGAATTTGGTACTTCCCACCTCCCTGAGCTGGTAGTCAAAAACTCTGCTGTTTGGAACCTGTGCCATGGAGTAAGGCTTGGAACATCTGGAATTCTTGGATTTTCACAAAACATCAATCAGGAAAAGATAGTGGCAGTGAAAACCGCGAAAGGTGAACTGATAGGTCTTGGAACCCTGCTTATTCCAGCTTCAGACCTTCAAAAAGAACATCATTCCGCATTCAAGATTGATTCGGTAATTATGCCACAAGATCTCTATCCTAGATAAGCGAAGGTTTCTTCAACTTTTTAAAGGTAAATGGGAAAGGTAAATTATCATCGCCTGCAAGATATTGCAGGGGCGAGAAGGATGGTATGAACTATGGCTGTAAGCGTAGGAAGAGTTGTAAGAAAAGTTGCTGGAAGAGAAGCAGGAAAACCCGCTGTGATTGTCAAATTCATTGACAAGAATTTTGCCCTGATAACGGGTGCTGGCTTATCCAAAGTCAAAAGAAGAAGGGTAAATATCAATCACATCGAACCTACCCCTGTCAAACTAGACATTAAACAAGAGGCTTCTGATGACGAGGTTGCAAAAGCAATCAAGGAAAACCCAGAAGCATCCAAAATTTTTGAGCTATAAATTTCCATTTTCTTATATAGGCTAGATAAGTAATATATTGCTGAAAACATCAAGTGTATTTGAAGTGAAACTGCTAAAAAACCGTAAAGCCGCATCAAACATTGTTGCCACCATGTTAATATTCACCATGATGGTTGTTTCAATGGCACTGCTTTACTCCAGAATCTCCCCGACAGTCATTGGATACAGTGCAGAAACAAGTGCTAACAACCAAGAGTTCATTTTCTTGAATATTGAAACCCAAGTGACGCGCTTGGCAACCCTTCCCCCAAGCAGTGTTGCCACTGTCAATGTCCTTTCGAATGGGGCAAGGTATGATGTCATTAACGGTAAAAATGTAACCATTGGTGTCGGTGGTGCAAACAGCACCCTTTATGCCACTCCATTGGGAATGTTCAAGGCATATTTGAATAAGTCCTATCAGGACGTGTCGAGATCCCATTATTTGGCTGACGGTCTTGAAGAGAACACCATGTTGATGAATGACAGCTCTTCCAACTATGTGTTCGGAATCTCAAGAGCTGAAATCAAGGTGGGCAATGCAACCTATTGGCAGTATTTCCGTGGAAAGATAAGCTTTATCCAAAACAATGGCATTTATACGCTGAACATCATCTTTTATCTTATTCGTTCCAATGCCGCAGATTTTCCTCTTTCCCTTGCCCAATGGGTTCTTAAATTAAGAAGGGGTGAACCTACCATCACTTCCACAAAAATTCAGGCGAACGTAAATGGAATAACGGTCAATCAAACTGCGACACATACTGACACTTCATTGGAGACCTATAATTTTGGTGGTATCCCTGCAGGTACAGTTGTCACTGTCAATTTTATTGAAATCCCCATCTATTATGAAATTTAGATTTCCCCAGTCCATTAGGCAAAATGATCCCAACCCCTGCATTCAATTTCTTTGTTTTCCAACCAGATTCCCCTTTCCTTTTTTAACCTCCCAATCAACAACGCTCCTTTCACTTCCTCTTCTGCAATAAACAAAATGCCATATTCTTCCCCACCAAAAAAGACAGATTCTTGCCATTCACTGCCTAATCCATGGATCGTATTACCCAATATTGCCTTTTTATCCAATTCAATCCCATAGCCTGACCCTTCAACCAAACTGCACAACGTCAAGGCAAGACCGTCACTGCAATCCATGCTTGATTTTATGTTGTATTTTCCTGAGATTTTCAAAAAGTCAATCTGTAGCTTTGGATAATTGAAATATCTTTTCACAAGATCTATTTCGCCCTCCTCCTGTCCTGTCAATATCCTATAACCTTTTGCTGAAGAACCAAAAGGTGGTCCCATCCAATATATCTGGTCGTTCTCATTACAATTTTCACTATGCCTAGGAATTGGCATTGATTTGGAGATTCCTATTGCCACTACATCCAACATCATTTCTTTTGTTCTGTTCAGGTCACCCCCATAAAATTTCACAGAATACGTATCACATGCCTCCTTTATGCCCTGCAGTATTTCCATTGATTCATTGACACCAAAGTCTGGAGGCAAACCAATGGAGACAATTACTTGCTTGGGGTGGGCTCCTTTTGCCACAATGTCACTTAATGCTGCAATTGTTGCCTTGTAACCACATGCATGCCAAGGCATTTTTTCTGGCTTGTCACTGCTTTCCACAAATCCATCCACATTTGAAATAAGAAACGCTTCACTGTCAACCTTCATTGCAAACGCATCATCATCAATCGATAGTATTGACTTGTCAACATATTTCCTTGCAATTTCTATCCATTCTTTTTCGCTAATGTCTTTTATTCTCATGCAGAAACTCCTTCACGTACAGATTTTTTCAAGCTCTCCTTTTTCCAGCGCCAATTGCACTTCCATTGCAATCCGATCCCCATAACTCAATGTGTCGATGTAAAGGTAGCCCGTGTATGGGGTAAACTGTGTTCCTGGCGATCCAGGAATTCTTAATGATGCATCAAAAATCACAATTTCCTCTCTTCCCTTTTCAGGCACTACCGCTCCCTGTAATCCAAATGCCCCTATTATTCCAGGCTTGGCAATCCTTTGTGTTGTTCTTACAAATTTCCATCCCATTTCCATTGCCTTTTCAATCAGGCTTTCCTTTATGGTCACAGTATAATGTCCTGTTTCTATAATCTTTATGCCAACCTTGTCCAAAATTTGTAATTGTTGACTTGCAGGCAACCTCAAAATCCCATCCAAATTTGTCTGCCTTCGGGTGTCAGTTCCCATGAATTCCAATTCATCAGTTAAGGGGGAGTAAAAGAAATTAAAGTTTACCTGTGCTCCTAATGCGAATTCTTCAATCACCGCATTTCTCAGGGACTCTTCTGTGATTATCCCTTTGTTTATCATCTCTTCACTTTTCTTCTTATAGCTTTCATAGTCGTTTACAAAGAAAAATGCCCGTTCATAACCCCTTATGGCTTCATTTGCCTTGACAATGCAAAGTCTGTCAATGGCTTGCGGCCTATCAAAAATCTTTGGTATTCTGATGCCTGCCTCTTTCAAAATATGGTACTGGTTGAATGGTTGGTCTCTTTCCTCCAATTTCAACATGGTTCGTGTTCCAATGATTGGAACCCTGAATTCATTTTCTATTTCATCAAAATTACAGTAAACCCAAAAATACCTGTTATGCACAAACAATGCATTGTTTTGTCTTAATTGCTCCTGAACTTCTGGTTTTACGATGTCTGCAAACTTATCTAGGACTATCGTCTCATCAACAATTCCCTTTCCGTTCCTTCTTTTGTAGTAATCTGTATAGGTTTTTTCCCTTCCTCTCTGACAAACCACAAGCGTTTTGAACCCTGCTTTTTTTGCCCCTCTGCATACGTCCAATGCCGAATGTCCCCCTAAAACCGCAATAGTTATGCTGTCCTTGTCATATTTCCCCAATATTTGCCTTATCTCGTCTTTGTCAATCATTCAACCACTTCCTCAAGTCGGTTCTCATTAAGTGCATTCTTCAGTTCCCTAGCCACTCTTCTTCCTGTTGACATAGGTTCGCCATATTTGAGCCAAGTGTATGGGCTTCCATTCACATAAGGATTTGTTCCCGCTACAATTCTCGCAGATATTTCAAAACAAATGATCTCCCCATCGTCAGTCACTATCGTTTCCAAACAAAATGGTCCATACAACCCTTTTTTTGTCACTTGTTTGCTTGCCTCAACAACATTCTCCCCCATCTGCAATATCTTTGGAAGATAGGATTCCCTGACAACCAAAGGGAAATTTCCTATGACTAAATATGAGGGGTCAATCCTTAGTTGCAATTGATCCATTGCAGGAATTCTTCCCATGGAATCAACATTGGTTTCATATCTTCTGTCAAAACTCATTATTTCTGTTTCATCCATGATTAAAGAATGAAAATAGTGAATATAAAGGGGGGTTCCAATGATGTATTCTTGAATTATGTATCTGGTGTCATTCAGCCTCCCCTTGTCAAGCTCCTTTTCCATTTTCTCATGGAAGTCTTCCTCACTTGTGGCAAGAAAATACCCGTTTCCTCCCCCTGCCCCAAAGAACTTGACAATGACTGGTCTGTCTATCTTTTCAGGGGAATCAACCATCTTTGGAAGTTTTAATCCTGCCCTTTCCAGCCATTTCCTTTCCAATTGTCTGTCTGATTCCCAGTCAAGTATGGCTTTATGCCCGTAATATTTTGGCTTGAGTCTTTTAATCCCTTCTAACCCCAAATATGCAATAAATGACCCATGTGGAATAAGTACGGTGTTCATATCTACCAATTCATCTTCGATGCTGGCAAATTCGTTGAAATTATCTATACTTATTATCCTGTCTGCAACCTTGAATTGGCGATAAACTTTTTCAGTCCCCTTCCTGCAAATCGCAACCGTTTCAAATCCTTCATCTTTTGCCCCCTTGAGTATTTGCAAGGCTGAATGGGATGCGATTGTTCCTACTGTTATGTCTTGGCTCATTTAACCTGTTGAATGATTGTACATAAAGAAAAGTTTTGGTCAAAAACAGACATTAAATGTAAATTGATTTGATTATTTAACCGAACAAGCTTCCAAGACCAAGATCTGCTTCGTCGATCTCCTCTTCTTCTTCCTCTTCTTCCTTCTCCTCTTCGGCCGCTTCGGTTGCCCCTGCCGCGGCTCCTGCTGCGGGTGCAGCAGCCACCATTGCGGCAGATGACAATGCCTCTTCAATGTCAACACCCTTTAGGGCGGCAACCAAGGATTTGACCCTGTTTGCATCGACACTGACACCTGCAGCCTCAAGGACAGCAGTCAGATTTTCTTCATTTATTTCTTTTCCAGCTTTGTGTAGTAGTAATGCAGCATATAGATATTCCATTTTATATCTCTCCTTTTATTTAACCGAAAAGGCTTCCGAGACCAAGATCCGCCTCATCAACCTCTTCTTCCTCTTCCTCTTCCTCCTCTTGCTCTTCGGAGGATTCAGAAGCAGTATTCTCCATTGCAGCCACAGGGACAGAGCTTGCAAGCTCCTTAAGCTCATCAGACAATGCATTTTCATCAATGGCTGCCAATGCACGAGCCAAAGCAAGTACTTTCGCTTGGGCAGTTGCCAAAACAGCCTCAGCTGTTTCTTCAGTAACATAGCCAATTTCTGCAGCCAAGTTAAGGGCTTGCCTATGGGCAGTGGCAAGAAGACCTGGATAATCTTTCATCAACTCTTCCTTGGTGATGAGCATTCCATCACTCAAAGCAACTTCCAATTCCAGTCCTACCTCGAATGGTGTGATTCCTAACCTGCCAAGAATGATTGCTAACCCTTTGCTGACCTTTTCTCCTTCCTTGACAACAACTGTGTCCTGTGGAATGGCGATTGTACCTCTTTCGATACGTGTTGGCAAGCCGACTGCATTCAATTCACTGATAAATGTACCTGGTGGCACACCTGTGTTCATTTTTGGAACCAAAACATCCTTGGGTGCAATCTGCCCTGGTCTTGCTGCCGCAGGAACCTTATTGTTTGCAAGGTATTGGGCAATTTCAAAAGGACTCCCGTCTGCAAAAAGAAATGCGGCATTTCCGCTCACATATTCCTTCAATGATTCTATGTTGTCAACTTCGTCCCTGACGGCGTCAATGGCAATCTTCATGAGCGTATTCTTTGCCATTTTCAGCGTCGACCCTTTCTCTCTCAAGTCTCTTCTGATTTGGTGAACTGAGGTCTCGCTCATCGGCTCCATTCTGACGATCCCGATAACTGAATGTGCCTTCAGCTTTTCCTTCAAAAACTCCAAGGTTTTTGCTTTCTTGGGTCTCGCTGATCTCTTGTTCATGATTGCTATGCTCATGCTTCTGCACCTCCAATTTCAACGGCAGGACCCATGGTTGTTTTCACATGGACATGCTTGATGTTTTGTGCTCCTTGCTCAAGACGATTCTCAATGTCTCTTAATACAACTTCAATATTTTCTGCAATGTCGTCATCGTCCATATCACGAGTCGCAACCCTCGCATGGATGACTGGATTCTGCCTTAGTCTAAATTTGGCTGTCCGGGAAAACCTGTCAATCATTGTTTCCAAGTTCGCGTTGGGTGGAAGGACATTCGGACTCTTCCCAAGTGGTCCCAGATACCTACCAAGATATCTACCGACCTCTGCCATCATTTGTGGCACTGCCAGCACATAATCAACACTCTTTGCAAATTTCTTTGCCTCTTTTGGATTTTTTGACAATGCTTCCAATTGATCCTTGGAAAGGGTAACATCAACACCCAACTCTTTTGCCTTGTCCAAGACATCATCTGGACCAACAACTGCAAGTTTCACCGGTTTATTCGGTTTGTGTGGAAGAACAATCTGCGCACGGAACCTCTTAGAAGGATCCTTCAGATTAATGTTCTTCAAGCCAATGGATAGATCAATGCTTTCAACAAATTTTCTCTCCTTGGCTTTTTCCTTTGCTTTCTTAACTGCTTCCTTGATTGCTTTTCGATCGATTATATGTCACCTCCTGCTCCTGAATTGAAAAATTCAGTCTACGCAGGTTTTTCGTAGACGAAAGTAAGCCTTGCCTGACCTACTCCTCAGTTCTATGTCTTCCTCAACTTTTTTAAATATGATGAAGCATTACATAGCCCTTTTCTTTTCCATCTTCGTTTTTTACTTGCCATCCAAACGCGTTATTTAAACTATTATTCACTCTTTAATAGCTCTGACTTTGTCTTCCATTTTCCTATCCTTGTCCCTCCTATCATCAATTTTCAAAGTGGTGACTACACGTTTTGCTCCTGCTTTGAATATTGTCTCATGCGCGAGTTTTGTCACTTCCAATATTTGATCAATCGTATCTGCCTCTATTACCGTACCCATTGGATGGTGAAGAACTCGTATCCCTTCAAAGGAATCGCTTTCCCTTATTGCTTCTTTTACAAATTTACTCAGACTTGTTCCTTCTCCAACAGGTGACGTAACCAACTCGGCAATTACCTTCACAAAACAAATAGTTCTCACTTCTTCTTATTATTTTTGTTAATCTCTCTTTACAATTTGTGGCATTGACTCGTTTAAATGTGATTAACTACAATGCTTATTCTGACTAATTTCCTACAAACGTAGTTTTTACGAAAATTGTGAAAAGGAAAAAAAGAAATCAAATGTCCAAATTAAGGTCTTTTGTCAGTTCTCCTTTCACAAATCACACAAACTTCAATTAACGTAGATGAAACGAATGTTATTTTGTAGTTTTGCACTAAGGGTTTAATGAAGGATAGTGTAACACTTTTCGTCATTATATTATTTCTCCCATATGTTTTCTTTTCCTATGGTTTTGTTATCATGAGGAAGTCCCGATGTCGATGCAAACGGTATTGTCGACTTGCCATTCGATGCAGGTCCTAATA
>WAKA01000061.1 GCA_015523565.1 Candidatus Heimdallarchaeota archaeon
GAGATGTGTATAAGAGACAGATATTATAAGCTACATTCAAATGGAAGATTAATGGCAGTTGCATTGAAAAAAATTTTGGGTTTATTTTTAATCATAATTTCCATATCATTTCTTTTGGTTTCAGGTCAAAAGGCACTGGATACACCTAAAGAGCTAGGGGATGAAAAACTTTTGGTGTCATTGCCTGAAGGAAGTTCTAGACTTGTTTTGAAAGGGAATGATACAAATTGGCAATTTACCTTCTTGGAAGGACCACAACAACAAAATGATCCCATAGGAACTTCATACGAGGCAGACCAGATACTGCATTATGGAACCTTCAACAATATCACAAAACAATTGATAATTGAAAATGTCACCTCTCAACTAGTTTACCCATATCAATATGATTTCGTTGTCGATAGTGCGGGACGAGTACATACTGCATTTATCACTGGGAAATATACATTGTTTTATGCGGTAAGAGAGACCAATGGGACATGGATTGAACAGCAAGTTACGGATTCAAGTTATTGGTGGGCATGGTCTCCTGATATTGAGTTGACAAGTGAAGGAAAACCAGTTTTGACATATGTAGTGAGCTATAAATCTAAAGCCAATGAAATTTTCCCAATGCCCAGCCCATTTGAGTACATTGGAGCACGTTCACTTCATTATGCAGTTTTCAATGGAAGTGCATGGGATACTTACGACGTAATGGGGCAGATAGGAAGCAAGATAACACCAAGCAGGCTATTGGAGATACAGTATCCATCTATATTAATAGAGAATGACACAACCTACTTGGCATTTACAAATAGAATACCCCAAGCAGGGGAGACACAAATATTGTTTGCGAAATTCCCCGCAAATCCAGTATCCGCCACAACCAACAAATCCTTGCAACAATTTGTTTATACCAAGGCATATCGCCTTTTTTCAACGGCAGGGGTTTTTACTTTTCCAAAAATATTTTTGTATGAAAAGTCAGTATATCTTGCAGGAGGCACTTGGATACGGGGTGGTGCTTGGTATGCATACCTAGAAGATGTCTCCGTTTCTCCAAAAAATGCAACATGGATTAGCGGCATGTATTCAAACGAATATTTAAGCCAAGAAGTCAGTTCAATGAGCGGGTATTTAAAGGATGGAACAATATTTCTTAGTTGGTCCCCATACTTCCTCTTTGACACCACAAAGAACCGATTTCAGAACGACATCATTTTAATAGGAGTAGACATTAAGAAAGGGGCATCTGCCATTGAGAACTTTACATTGACATTTTTGACCGATACCATCAATGTTCGTCATAGTTTTCCAAATATATTGGAAACAGAAAATACCATAAATGTGGTGTCTATTTTGTACAATAATACAGATACAGAACCATACCTTTCACTTGCATCAATTGGTCAATTTGAAACCATTGTCGAGGGAGGAGGATTGGCATTGGGAATTACATTAATTGCAGTTATTGCATTAATTCCAGCATTTCTTTATGTGATTAAAAAAGTCCCAGTAAGAGAGAAAGATGAGGAAATTCTTCCCCACATGATAAATTTAAAAGATTCTATAACCAGAGATTAAGTTGCATATTACGAGTTTTTCTTCTGGTATCTTTTCTAGACTAAAGTACGAATAATTTTAAGTTAAAGAAATTACAACAGGTTGAGGATTTGAATGGAAACCGTAACATCGAAATCAGTGGCAGAACGTCAAAATACACCCATTGGAAGATACATAACTCATATTGCATTTGCAGGAATCATTTTATTGAATTTGATTCCCTTAATTCAGATATATTTAGACGAAACAAAAAAAAGCAAACTATACAAATTCAACTTGACAAATTTTGAATTTGCATTAATGTCATTCGTTTTGCTGACTTTACTTTATGCGGTAGCAATATATGCACAGCCAAAAATTTCGAAACATGCAAGACCATTTACTTTTCTTGTTTTGATTTTTCAACCATGGCTAATAATTGTTGCAAACAATAACCTTTTCCTCGCGTATTTTGCAGGAACCTTTGTGCCTATCCTATATTGGTATTGGATAAGGTTTGGAGAACTCATGAGCCTTTTTGGGAACAGTCTATTCATATTTACTGTAAGACGGCATATCGCAATAATACCAATGTTTATTGCAATTTCATGGTTTACATTCTTTTTACTTAATCAATTGGTTAATCCAGTAGACCTTTTATTAGGGGTTAGGCAAGTCAGGTTTGGTAAAGAAGAACTAAAGACGTCATTGATGATAAGGTATGGATTAGCAGATGAAAACGGACGACCATATACATTTTGGGAAAGATATATCCAATTTCTTAATGGGTTTATTCATGGAGACCTAGGGTTATCGTATAAAGACGGAGTTCCAGTAACTGAAAACATTGGCAATTTGCTTTGGACAACATTAAAAATGCAAGTTTCCGCCCTCATTCTTTCTTTTTTCCTAAGTGTCACAATCGGAATCCTAGCTGCATATTACCACCAGACAACTTTAGATTCAATTATTTCATCAATTGCCCTTTTGGGTCTTTCAATGCCAATTTTTGTGTCTGGGATTTTGGCAATACTCATTTTCTCAGGAACTGGACTGGGGTGGTTTCCATTTGGAGGAAACAAATCCCCAGACCATATCATGGAGGAAAAATGTAGTGCATGCGGATTCAAGCCAGATGAAATTTGGAATCAGCTTTGGACCTATGAAAATCAGCACTATGGATGGCAAGACATAAATCTTTGGAAGGATTTCTTTCAAGTAAGTTATTTTTATACATATGATAGTATATGGCATCTTGTCTTGCCTGTTTTGACATTGACTTTTGCAACAATGGCCACTTTTTCCAGATTGACAAGGGGAACCATGTTGGAAGTATTGAGAGAGGATTATATCCTTGCAGCAAAGGCAAATGGTCTTTCTGAGAAGAAGATTGTTGTGGATCATGCCTTGCCAAATGTCATGTTGCCGATCACCACCTTTCTAGGACTTAATATTGGTGGGATTTTAGCAGGAGCACCAATTACAGAAACAGTATTTACATGGCCAGGATTAGGAAAGGCATACATCGCGGCGATAGGCATATTTGACGGACCAATCATTGTCGGATTAACAATGATAATCACATTAATGATCTTGATTGCAAATATGCTAACGGACATCGCATATACAAAACTAGATCCGAGAATTTCTCTTTAGGTGAATGAAATGAGTACAAGCACAGCCCAAGAAAAAAAACAACCGAGGTTAAAAGAGGTCTCTGCCTCTCAGAATCAATGGATTGCAATCATAAATAGATTAAGAAGAAACAAGGTAGCAATGCTAGCTTTTTATTATATTACATTAAACGTACTTCTTGCGATTTTTTATCCGCTTCTCATTCAGTTTGGACCCGTTGCGAATGCACCTGGCAAGGATTCTAAATTTGGAGGGGGAGTAAATGCCCATCCAACCCTCAAATATCCAGGAGGTGTCGATCAACAAGGATTTGATATTTTTTCAAGACTGCTGGCAGGTTCAGAAGTTTCGATTCTAGTGGGTATTTTTGCCACATTGATTTCAATGGCATTGGGAATTGCAGTAGGATTGATTGCAGGATATTTCCAAGGTAAAGTTGAAGAGATTTTAATGAGAATTGTTGACTTATTCCTTGCTGTCCCTTCACTCCTTATTGCAATTGTGCTTGTAAGCATTATCACCCAAGGCAAGTCAGACATCCTTCAAGGAATGCCCACAGTGTGGGTAATCACGTTTGTCATTGGATTTTTTGGATGGGCAGGACTGGCAAGGTTGGTGACTGCAAATGTAAAGCAGGTGTCTTCATTGGAATATGTATCGGCAGTACGTATCATGGGAGCAAGTAATGTAAGAATATTATTGGTACACATATTTCCCAACGTTCTTGCCCCAATAATTGTTGTTGGAGCTTTGTTTGTTGCGGGAGCAATTCTATCGGAGGCAGGACTAAGCTTTTTGGGGATTGGTGATCCAAACACTGTTAGTTGGGGAGTGATGGTATCACTTTCCAGGCAAACAATGACAACAAATCCAGAACAGGCACTTATTCCAGGATTTGCCATATTCTTTTTGGTATTGGCAATCAATCTGTTTGGAGATGCACTGCGAGATGCATTAGACCCCAAATTAAAAGAATAGTTCGCTTGAAAAATATTCATAATCTCTTAAAATAAATGAGCATGTGGAAAATAGTCAACTCATCATTTTTTTTAAAGAAGGTCTATTTGGCGCATTTTTTGGGATATTGGCAATCATATTGACAGGATCACTTACATTGATCAGTTATTTTTTAATTGGGTTGACAACATTTTTGTTTCTTCTTCCAATCATATTAGCAATACAGATTCTTTATTACCTACTTTATTCTTTTTGGACACTATGGTTTGGATTTTCACCATCATATCAAGCCCTTAAACAGAGGATTTCTCGTAAAAGAGTTCAAAAGGAAGACCCAGCAACCCTCACAAGAAAAGGGTTTAGGTATATGGTTTCTGGAATTGTCATGATGATTCTGTTTCAACCAACTCTTTACATTGTATTCAATCTTTTATAGAAAAATCAGAATAATTCATGTCGTAAGACAAATTACTTAAGAATGCCATTTAGATGGTGACTTATGGCTTCTGTAGAACTTTCCTCTTCAGAGCAAACTGAGGTGGAAATATTCCCCGGTTCTCCAAAAGATAGGACAGACGCTATTTTGGAAGTTAGGAACCTTCGAAAATATTTTCCAATTGAGAGCAAGTCAATCCTATTTTCAAAGGTGGTCGGTCAAATCAAGGCTGTTGATGGAATTGACCTTCAAATTTTCAAGGGAGAAATCCTCGGATTGGTTGGCGAATCTGGATGTGGCAAGTCGACCCTGTCAAAAACAATAATTGGTTTAGAAAAACCGACAACAGGACAGGTTCTTTATAGGGATAAAGATATCCATCACCCAAAAAGCAAAACTGAGTCAATGGAAGTAAAAAGAAATATACAAATGGTGTTTCAGGATCCATATAACTCTTTAAATCCCCGTAGGCTAGTCCGAGATACATTGAAAGAGCCATTGATTATCCATAAGCTTGCACCTGGTAGAGAAGAGGAAGTTGTCATTGACATGCTTAAAAAAGTTGGATTGGAAGACTATCACGCATTACGCTATCCTCATGAATTTTCAGGGGGACAAAGGCAAAGAATTGGGCTTGCAAGGGCGCTTATCATGAAACCAGAGATCATCATTGCAGATGAGCCAGTCTCTGCATTGGATGTGTCTGTTCAGGCGTCAATCTTGAATCTCATGCAGGATCTCCAACAGGAATTCAATGTCTCAATTATTTTCATCGCACATGACCTTTCGGTTGTCAAGCATGTTTCAAACCGGGTTGCGGTCATGTATCTGGGGCGAATTGTGGAAATTGGTCCAACAGACATGGTATTTGATAGACCTGCACATCCTTACACTGTATCATTATTGTCAGCGATTCCATTCCCAGATCCAGACATTAAAAAGAAAAGAATAATTTTGGAGGGGGACGTTCCATCCCCTGTCAACCTTCCTGAAGGATGCAGGTTTGCACCAAGATGTTATAAAGCCCAAGAGCTTTGTCACAAGGAAGAGCCAATGCTACAAGAAATCCGTCCAAACTTATGGGCGGCATGCCACTATCCTGAAGATGAGAAGGTAATATTTTTTGATGTAGTGGAGGAAGAAGCATGAAAATCAATATCATAAGAAGCATCATAAGGGGAATGTTTTCTAAAAGGACGGTTTACATAGAAAAGAATGGAAAGGAGGAAAAAGTTGAGAAAATAGTGATTGTGGAAAAAATAATTGAAAAAACAAAAAGTATGCTTTCAAGTCCAACACTGGTGTGGTTTGCATCACTCTACTTTTTCTCCTTGCTAAGCATAATAATATTTAATTTAGTAAGGACAGGTTTCGATTTAGCCTCTGTTGCAACTGCTCCAGAATATTACACAGACTTGTTTCTGCATTATGGACTAAATGCTGAATCCACTTACCAATCAAAATATTTACATGGATTTTCAAGTTGGCTGTATGCACCATTTGTTGTTGTTTTCATGGGGTTAGCGTTATTCTTCATTAAAGAAGCAGGATTGGCATTCAATAGCCCATCATTTTCAATAAGTGACATAAACAAAAAGTATGCCTATTTTAGCAAAAACGTGTTTGGGTATGATGTGGTTCTGTTTGGAAACCAAAAATGGAATGCATTCTATATAGGACAAGTCTGGCTTCCCATTATTGCAGCATGCATTGTTACAATTGCCTATTCAAGACATACAAAGAGAGAAACTTGGATTGTCTCAAGATTTTTCATAAGCCTGTTGATTTCATTTTGGCTTGCCACTGACCTAGCAAAGATGACAGATCCAAATTATTATTATGATTGGAGTCTGTTTTTCCCAACCCTGTTTGAATTCAGATACAATAACAGATTTGTAGCCTACAATGGAGATTATAACCCAATGACTTTAACATTGGTGTTTACCTTCTTCCAGTTCATTCCAATGATCATGTTAGGAGTTGGCGAACTTGCATATTCAGCAACAAAAACCTACCTGCAGAAAAAACAGATTTTCAAATCAAAAGAGGAGAGAATTGTCCATATACCCACAAAGGAATTACCTTGGATAAAAGAAAGGAAGAAAACAAAAGCAGAGGAGGAATGGCTTGATGAGTAGTGAAACAACACATCCAACCCATGAAGATGTCCTTTTGGATGTTAGGGACATCTATACATATTTCAGAACAGAAAGTGGAGTGGTCAAGGCTCTTGATGGTGTATCGTTTGATATAAGAAACAATGAAGCGGTCGGAATTGTTGGGGAAAGCGGATGTGGAAAATCAGTTACCGCAAAGTCAATTTTACGGATTCTACCAAAGAACGGAGAAGTTGTGGCTGGAGAGGTCTATTATCGAGGAGTCAATCTTTTAAACCTAACAGAGCCGCAAATGAGAACAGTCCGGGGAAAAGAAATTGCATTGTTGTTCCAAGATCCACTGTCATCATTGAATCCTGTTTTAAGTATCAGAGAACAAATGGTTGATGTCATTAGCCTCCATAGGGGAGTGGATGAGGAAGAAGCCGCAGAAATTGCAGTTAAGATGATGAAAGCGGTCGGAATTCCAGAAGCAGAACAGAGGATAGATGATTATCCTCATCAATATTCAGGAGGTATGAGACAAAGAATACTTATTGCAAGAGCATTGGCATTGGAACCAAGATTGCTTATAGCAGACGAACCCACAACAGCATTGGATGTGACAATTCAGGCCCAAGTCCTTGACATTATCCAAAGGATGAGAAAGGAATTGGGGCTTTCACTTATGCTCATTACCCATAACTTAGGAGTCGTCGCAGAAAATACAGATAGGATCCATGTTTTTTATGGTGGAAGAGTTGTTGAATCAGGACCAACAAGAGATATTTTCAAAGATCCACACCATCCCTATACAATCGCATTGCTTGAGTCAATTCCATCATTTGTCAAGGGAAAAGGCAGACTGGCAACAATACCAGGATCTGTCCCTCAACTCATTAATCCACCATCAGGCTGCAGATTCCACCCACGATGCAAATATATGACTGAAGAATGCAAAAAGCGTCCACCACTGGAAAAAATAGGAAAAGACAGATATGTGGCATGCTTCCATGTTGACAAGGTTCTTGCAGATCGAAAGAAGTCCAGTTGAATTAGTTTGTTGCCAAAATATAGATAAACCACCCATAGGATAATATTTTGATGAGCCATAAGATAAGAGTCGTAGTTGCAAAACCAGGACTAGACGGGCACGACAGAGGGGCAAAAATTGTGGCAAGAGCACTACGCGATGCGGGAATGGAGGTCATTTATACTGGTTTGCATCAAACACCAGAACAGATTGTGGAAGTTGCACTTCAAGAGGATGCAAATGCCATTGGACTATCTATATTGTCTGGAGCACATAAAGTGCTTTTCAAAAAGGTGATGGATCTTCTGAAGGAGAAAAATGCAACAGACATCGTTGTTTTTGGTGGAGGCGTCATTCCAGAGAAGGACATTCCATATCTTAAAGAATTGGGGGTTAAAGAGATATTTGGTCCAGGTTCTTCGTTACAGGAAATTGTTGATTTTGTCAAAAACAATGTCAAACCAGCAGGAGTATGAGAAAATGGAAAAGAAAAAATTCTATTCAACATCGGGATTTGAAATCCCACCATTTTTGCAAAAATATGAAACTGACCTTTCCCCACCAGGTGAATATCCATTTATCAGGGGACCTTACCCGACAATGTATCGTGGAAGAAGATGGACCATGCGGCAATATTCAGGATTTTCCACTGCTAAAGAAACAAATAGGCGTTTTCATCTCCTATTGGAACGGGGACAAACTGGTCTATCTGTTGCTTTTGACCTGCCAACACAGATGGGATTGGATTCCTCAGACCCTATGGCAGAAGGAGAGGTAGGAAAGGTTGGGGTTGCAATTGACACTGTTGAAGATATGAAAATACTTTTTGATGGCATTGATCTTTCGAAAATTTCCACATCAATGACCATCAATGCACCTGCCATTGTCTTACTGGCCATGTACATAGTAGTTGCTGAGGAAAGTGGGATTGATCCAACCTTAATTTCAGGGACAATACAAAACGACATCCTAAAAGAATATACAGCAAGAGGGACTTACATTTTTCCACCAGAACCATCCATGCGCCTGATTACCAATATTTTTGAGTACTGTTCCAATCACCATCCAAAGTTCAATACGATAAGTATCAGTGGATATCATATAAGGGAAGCTGGGGCCACAGCAGTCCAAGAATTGGCATTTACATTGGCAAATGCAAAAGCCTACGTTAGGGCAGCGATAAAAGCAGGACTTGATGTAGATGTGTTTGCACCAAGATTAAGTTTCTTTTTCAATGCACACAATGATTTTTTGGAGGAAATCGCTAAATTCAGAGCTGCAAGGAGAATGTGGGCCAATATCATGAAAAATGAGTTTGGGGCAAAAAACAAAAAGTCAATGATGCTCCGTTTCCATACACAAACCGCGGGAAGCACATTAACAGCACAACAACCAGAGAACAACATAGTTAGGGTAACAATCCAAGCACTCGCAGCTGTTCTTGGTGGAACGCAATCGCTTCATACAAATAGCATGGATGAAGCATTGGCACTACCAACTGACAAATCAGCAACAATAGCATTGAGGACACAACAAATAATTGCAGAAGAAAGTGGCGTGGCAAATACCATAGACCCATTGGGCGGCTCATATTATATTGAATGGTTGACAGACAAACTGGAAGAGGAAGCATACAATCTTATTGCGGAAATAGAAAAAGTGGGGGTTATTGAGGCCATCTCCTCTGGAATGATACAAAGAGCAATTCAAGATGCGGCATACCAATATCAATTGGAAATAGACACGAAAAAAAGGAAAATAGTGGGAGTCAATTCATATATTCAGGAAGAAAATCTGGAGTTTGATATTCTTGAGGTTGACGAGAGTATTCGTGATGATCAAATCAAGATGATTGAAAAAGTCAAGGCAAGCCGTGACAATCAACGAGCAGAAAATGCACTCAAATCATTGAGATCAGCTTGTGAAGGGAAAGAAAATGTGTTTCCCCATGTATTGGAGGCTGTACGCGCAAGGTGCACTATTGGAGAAATCTGCGGGACAATGAAAGAAGTATTTGGTACATACAAGCCAGTGGATACAATATAGGCTATAGATCTTTGGTAAGCTCAGTTCCCGCTTCTTTACCTGATTTTGCAAGCTTGACTTCATCTGTAACAATGGAGAGAAGTCTGTCCTTGATGTTCCACTTCTTTAAGTAGTGAACAGTGGAGGGATAAAGGTAGTTATCTATGGGCTCATCATTGATGATACCTTCCCTTATGGATGTAGCAGAGAAATGCATCCTATCATAAATACCAGTGCCTTGGGTTTTCAACCCCGCTTCTTTGAAAAGATTGACCGTAAATGGATTGTTGCTGAACATGATATCAAAAGGAGGAAGGATACGTTTCAAATGGAACACCCATAAAGCATTGTCCAAGATATCTTGAACTGGGATTATCCAGATCCTATCCAAAGGAATATTTGCGTCTTTTA
This sequence comes from Candidatus Heimdallarchaeota archaeon, assembly GCA_015523565.1. Lineage (GTDB taxonomy): Archaea > Asgardarchaeota > Heimdallarchaeia > Heimdallarchaeales > Kariarchaeaceae > WAKA01. The sequence continues at coordinate 10,118 of WAKA01000061.1, forward strand.
AGGCTTCACGCACCATAATTAGGCGTTCCCCAGCTGTCAAAGGGTTTTTTCGGGTATGGCTGATTTGAGCGGCGGCAACTGCAATCAGCAATTCATCAACTTTTTCCATGATTTCCCTTATCACCCTCACATGTCCACGGTGGATTGGTTGGAATCTTGCAATGAAAAGACCTCGCACAACGACATTTCTCAGAAACGCATTTATCATTTTCTGAAAGCATTGGATTTTTTCGTCGCGCATTGCTTCTAAAGTTTTAAATGAAACAAGATGTCAATGAGATTGAAGACTATGCCTATGCAGAGTGCATTAGGCCTCTAGCTTCAGGTGATGCGGAATTACAGCACGTAATAAGAATGCACCCCATAGAAGTAGTTTAGGATATAGAAGATCTCGAGCAAGCAGTCACAAACCAAAAGTTCGGGGTTGGCCAGATTATGAAGGAGATCCCAAAATTTTGGCATTTCCAGGATTTAAGGCAGGAATGACCAGAATTATTTACAAGGAGGACTCTCCAAAATCTCATGTTGCCAACATCGATAGAATTGCGGCAGTGACTGTAATTGAAACACCTCCAGTCATCCTTATGGGAATGAGAACCTATAAACAAACACCATATGGGTTGAAGATTTTGGCAGAAGCAAAATTACAAAGCCCATCCAAGCACATTAGACGCATTAAGGTCAAATTCCCAGATGAGGAGAAGTATAAAGAACAACTGGAGAATGTTGAGAAAACAGCAGACCAAGCCGTGCAGTTGAGAGCGATTGTTCACACCCAACCAGATTTGACTGGAATTGGAACAAAGAAGCCCAGCATCTTTGAAATAAGAGTTGGTGCCAAATCAGTTTCTGAAGGAATTAATTGGCTTAAGGAAAAGATGGGAAAAGAGCTTCAAATTGAGGACTTTACAAAACCAGGACAATATGTCGATGTGATAGGCATTACAAAAGGTAAAGGCTTCCAAGGACCAGTTAAAAGGCATGGCATTACCCTGTTACAACACAAATCCAAGCACACAAAAAGAGGAGTTGGATCAATTGCACCATGGACACCAGCAAGAGTCCAATGGGTATTACCTAGATATGGGCAATTAGGGTATTTCAGGAGAACAGAATACAACAAGAGAGTCATGATGGTAGGAACCAATCCAGATGAGATCAATCCGAAAGGGGATTTTGTCAAATATGGAAAGGTCAAGAACAGATACGTTGTGTTGAAAGGTTCTGTACCAGGACCGAAAAAACGCATGGTCATGTTAAGAGATGGTATGAGAAATCAAAACAAACTTATCAAGGAGCCACGGATCACATACGTATCCCTTGAATCACAAATGAGGTAAGTTGGAGGTGAAAAATGATGATTAGCGTATTAAATGTAAAGGGAAACAAAACCAAAAGAAAAATAGAGTTGCCACCTGTGTTCAATACAGATTACCGCCCTGATGTGATCCGACGTGCAGTACTTAGTGAACAAAGTAAGCAAAAACAACCACAGGGACGTTATCCACTTGCCGGAAGAATTGTTGCGGCATCATCCTTGGGTCCAGGAAGAGGAGCATCCAAGATTCCACGAACACATGGAAGTGGAACACCTTCTGCTGGAAGAGGGGCATTTGTTCACAGTGCGGTTGGAGGAAAAATGCTCTTTCCACCCACTCCCGAAAAAAAGATTGTAGAAAAGATCAATAAAAAAGAGCATAAGCTTGCTTTAAAATCTGCAATTGCGGCAACAAAAGAAAGGAACTTTGTTGAGCAGAGAGGTCATAGAGTCAGTGAAAAAGTCCAATTCCCCATCATCATAGAGGATAAATTTACAGATGTTCAAAAAACAGCAGAAGTAAAAACTGTCCTTGAAAACCTTGGATTGGGAATGGATCTTGAAAGATGCAATGTCCGTAAAATCAGGGCAGGAAAAGGAAAAAGAAGAGGGCGAAAATACCGGAAAAAGGTAGGGCCCCTTATTGTCGTTGTTGAAGACTGTCCACTTTTGAAGGCAGCAAAGAATATCCCTGGTGTGGAAGTAGTTGAACTTCGACATATGAAGGTTGAAAACTTGGCACCAGGAGGAGATCCAGCAAGGCTGACCGTTTGGACAGAAAAGGCCATTGCCCAATTGAAGGATATGGAGTGATAGAAATGGAAAACCATGAAATAATAATCAGACCCGTCTTCTCTGAATCAATTTTCGACTTGATTTACAAGGAGAACAAGATACTCTTTGAAGTCAACAAGAATGCAAATAAATTCCAGATAAAACGGGCGGTACAAGAATTATACAATGTCAAGGTTGTAAAGGTGAACACAATGATTACACCACGGGGAACCAAAAAAGCCATAGTTAAATTGGCTAAGGAATACCCTGCTGATGACTTGGCATCTGAGCTAAATCTATTCTAATGAGGTGAAAAAATGGGTAAAAAAATTCTTGTTCAAAGGCGTGGCCGTGGTGGACCTGTTTTCAGGGCAGCAGGGCACAAACGAATTGAACCAATCAAGTACAGGAAATTCTCTAGGGAAGAATTGTCATCAAAATTCACAGCTAGAGTTGTTTCTCTTCACCATGAACCAGGAAGAGGTGCACCCCTTGCAAAAATCCTTTTTTATGATGGTCAGTATAAATATGTCCTTCCTGCTGAAGGGCTTGCAGTTGGGGACACCATTGAATATGGAGCAACAGCAGAAATTGCCCCAGGAAATGTTCTTCCTTTGAAATTCATGCCAGTCAGAACCCCAATTTTCAACATAGAACTGCGTGCAGGCGATGGAGGAAAATTGGTGAGGTCTGCTGGAGCAACCGCCACAGTTGATTCAATTACAGATAAATGGGTTTATGTCAAACTCCCCTCAGGGCGCATTAAAAAGTTCCCACCAGAGGCAAGAGCCACAGTAGGCGTAGTTGCAGGGGGCGGCATCACTAAGAAACCCTTGATGAAGGCAGGCAATAAATACCATAAACTGAGGGCAAAGGGTCATAAATACCCAAGAGTAAGAGGCACTGCAATGAACCCAGTGAAACACCCACATGGTGGTGGTGCACACCAGTCCCCACCAAGATCAACCACCGTTTCACGTAATGCCCCACCAGGCAGAAAAGTGGGTCTTATTGCGGCCAGACGTACAGGTATTAAACGTGGTCGTCAAGCAAAGATGTAAAATCAATAAAAAACATTTGCAGATTTATCAAATTTAATTTTTTTTCGAAATTCAGGAAGAATAGGATTATCTTCTAAGTTTAGCCATTTTAAATTGGGAAATAGATCAGTCATGTTAGATGGAAGTTCCGTCAGTTCATTTCCTGACAAATCAAGCCTCTTTAAGCTAATCAGTTCTTTTCCAATGTTGATTGAGAATATGTTGTTCCCAGAAAGATTTAACTCAGTGACAGTTAGAGGTAAATCATTGAAATCAAAGTGAGTAATCCTATTGTCACGAAGATTTAAGGTCTCAATCTCTACACCCTGAAAAAATCCATGAGGGATTTCCTGAATGCTATTGCTTGAAAGATCCAAAATTTTGAGGTCTAAAGTTGAAATAAGGTTGTGCCTTAATGAAACAAGGGAATTGCGATGGATGTCAAGCACCAATAAATTTCGGAGGTGGTTAAAAGTGCCTTCCTCGATATCGTGAATTAGATTCTCATTGAGATAAAGACGTTCAAGATTCCTGTTGTTCCAAAACAGATTTTTTGGAATGTATTCAAGCCTATTTTTGGAAAGGTCTAATTCACGGAGGTTTGGCATTTTTGAAAAAAAGTTTTCTGGAATGGATTGCAGGTCATTTAATGCCAAATGAAGTTTTTCAAGGTAGGGAAGTCTTAATTTGAGGGGTTGTGGAATTTCAACCATTCGCATTTCAGAAAGATAAAGCTCAACTATTCTTGTTTTACCTTGTATCTTTCTGGTCACTAATTGGTTCCTCGATATGCCTAATTTTTTATGCAATTCCTGGATTTGCGCGGTATCATCCATCATAGAATAAGTCGAGTACGTCACTAAAAAAGACGATGTTAAATCCAAAATTTCAATAAAATAACGCATCAAGTAAATCTCTTATAGAATTTCTTATTGCCTTGTTTGGTTCATGAATGTAAATCTGTTTGAGCTCGGCAATTTGTAATTTATGCGTTGGATTTATCCATTCACTGAGTTTCTCAATTGCATCCAATTTTTGTCCAATGGATTTTGACGTGATCAAAACTTGGATTAGATCCTCAACTAGAAATATCTGTAATAGATCTGCAAGTTCCATTTCCTCTCTGATTGCCTTAGATTTTTGTGCGGAATTGGGCTGGTTCATGAGTGCAAGATTGAATTCATGGTCATTCATGTATTGGAACCTTGCTTCCAGATCGACTACCATAAATAACAATTCAAGTTTCACTTAATAAAGCACTGAAGAGTACATTAAATGTGAAGAATAAAAAAAAGATGCACAGCAGATTAATTTTCACTATAAATTATAAGAATTAATGTGAGATTTTAATTTTTATGCAAACCTAAAGTTCAATTTATCATCAAGAAGTTCAAATATGAATTGTGGGGCATTTCAAGCTTCAAAAGTTGGAAGAGTTCTTGGACAGGAATGAGACAATCCATGAAGTTGGAGAAATTGGCAATGAGGCATATCTATTTACAGAAAATAGGATATTTATTTATGACAAAGATGGGTGGATATATGAGTTTTATCCAGAAGAAATCATAATGGAACCGTTGAGGATAAAAGGAAAAGAATATCTCCACATTGATTATTTGAAAAGTTATGATTATTTTTTCGAGGATTTGGGGAAAAAGGCAAAAGAACTATCAGAAAGATTCCAATATTATTTTGGAGGATAAATTATTTCATGGATTTTTAAATAAAATAACGTAAGTTCTCTCAATCCTTAAAAAGAGAGAGACCTGTTTGAATTTGGATGGCCATTTCCGACCCGCATGCTTTAGCACTGCAAAATATTCTTACAGAATATGGGACAGACACTGAAAAAGGGCTTCTACTTAAAAAAGTTCGGGAATTGAGAGATAGATTCGGTAAGAACGAGGTGACAACTAAAACACCCAGCTTCTGGAAGATCTATTTAGCACCACTGTTTGATATATTAATCACAATTTATCTGATCATGACAGGTATTTTGGTCATTTTGGCAATATGGTATCCACCCATTTTAGGACAAGTATTGTTTTGGCTATCCATAATAGCTTTTAACATGATTATCGCAGTGTTCCAGCAATACAGGGCTCAAAAAAAATTGGATGCATTAAAGGACTTGTCGCCACCAAAGGCAACTGTAGTTCGTGAAGGAAATATTGCAGAAATAAGGGCAAGTCTGCTTGTACCAGGTGACCTAGTCAAACTTGATTTGGGAGACAGAATTCCCGCAGATATGAGAATCATTAAGTCATCATCACTGACAGTCAATGAGGCATCGTTGACAGGAGAAAGCAAGGCAGTCTCAAAAATGGAGGATGGATCAAAGCCTTTGCCAAAAGATACACCAATTGCAGAAAGGGCAAACATGCTTTATATGGGAACATTTGTTCAGACAGGAACAGCCACAGCAGTTGTCGTAAGTATAGGAAATGAAACAGAACTTGGCAAGATCGCCAGTGAAATTTCAGAAATGCAGACTCTTGAAATCCCACTCAGAAGCAGGGTTAATGCAATTGCAAAGAAACTTGTTCTTGTCATGCTCATTCTTTTTGTCGCATCTGTTTCTTTCAAAATCTATTTCAGAATCACCAATCAAATGGAGTTGACTCCAGAAGCAATAGCCCAAGATCTTGTTCAAAGTGTAATCACAGCCATGTCGGTAATGCCCATTAACATCCCCTTGCTGACAACCATTGTTCTTATCACGGGAGTTGTGAAAATGGCTTCAGAAAATGTGATAATAAAAGAACTCTCCGTGATTGAGACATTGGGAAGAACATCAGTCCTTTGTTCAGACAAGACGGGAACAATGACGACTTCAAAAATGACGGTTTCTAGGTTATGGGACACTGAAAATTACTACGCAGTAAAATTTGATGAAACAGGGGAAGTCTCCATTTTCATGATTGATGAAAGCATGAAAAGAGATGCCAGTGAACTTGAACAATTTGTTTTCAGCCAAATGAACCAAATCGGAAGGGACACGGCCATTGAACTTCTTTTAACTGCAACAACCCTAAATAACGATGCAACCTTAGTTATCGAGGACGTCTATGGGGAAAAAGGGTTAAGCCTTTGGGAAGCAGTAGGGAATGCCACTGACGCGGCCTTTTTGGTGCTTGCATATAGAACAACCCTTGATCAAAATTACATAAGACAAAGATATATCAAGATTAGGGAATATCCATTCAATTCCACTGTCAAAAGAATGACAAAGCTGTTCAAGGATACCGAAGAGGGAGACTACATGATTTTCTCAAAAGGCGCCGCAGAAGTCCTTTTACCACGTTGTACACATATTGGAAATGAGGGAGAGAATAAGGTCAGACCTTTTAAGGAAGGAGAAAAAGAGAAAATCCAGAAAGATATCGATAGCTTTGCAAATTTAGGGTATAGGGTTGTAGCAGTTGCATACCGTGCAATCACGTCATTTCCTGATTTTTCAGATGCAATTGAGGAAAGGGAGTGGATGGAAAACAATCTAACATTTATTGGATTTGCATGTCTTTTAGACCCTCCAAGACCAGGGGTGAAAGAAGCAGTAGCAAAGCTGGATCAGGCGGGCATATTTCCAATCATGATAACGGGGGATTCCCCAAAAACGGCATCAACAATTGCGGCACAGGTAGGAGTTTTGGATCCTGACGAAATTGTGATTGAAGGAAAAGACATCTTAAAACTATCAGATGAGGAATTTTTCAAAGTCTCTGTCTTTGCACGCGTTTCCCCCCAAGACAAAAAACTTATTGTAGACAAATATCAAAAAAGGGGAGATGTTGTTGCCATGACAGGGGATGGAGTTAATGACTCCCTTGCCATAACAAGAGCGGATGCAGGAGTTGCAATGGGGATTACAGGAACAGAAGTGACCAAGGAAGCGGCAGATATTATCCTTGCAGATGATTCCTATGTCAGCCTTGTAAAAGGGGTAGAACAAGGAAGGGGATTGTTTGAAAAGATTCGAATGATAATTTTCTTTTTTATTGCCGTGAATATCGCAGAAGGTATCGTCTACTTTTCCACATCATTCATCCCAGGATTTGTCCTTCTTAACAATTTGCAACGTGCGTATATCTTTTCCATAATGCATGGCATTCCCCCTGTCGTGCTCATTTTTGATTCGATTGCAGAAGACATTATGGAACTGAAGCCGAGACAGCATGACGCCATCATTAACAAACGCTTGTTTGGAGCAATGACTGTTTTTTTTGCCTCATTCTCTTTAGTTTTGCTTACAGCATATTTTGGAAATTACTTCGGCATTATCCCTGTGACAGAGTATAATCTTTCAGGAATGGTGCCAAACCTAAACAGCTCTAAATTGAGCGCAATATCCTATGAACAGGCAAAGGCAAGAACCATGCTAATTACAGTGATATATCTTACAGAATCAATGTTTATCCTTTCAATCCGAAGAATTAACCAAAGCATAATCTATAGCTTACGAAACAGTGACTTGTTTGTCATCTCTATGGTATTGTTTGGCCCATTGCTTCATGCAACCGTTATGTATACAAATTTTCAAAGGGCATTTCCAGCCATATCTGTAGAGATAATTCGTTTATCATTGACAGATTGGCTATTGGCACTGACACTTTCAGCAATACCCATCCTTATGCTTGAATTATATAAAACCATAATGAGAAAAAGAAATAGACAATTCTGAGATTTTAAATAAGCAAACAACAACAAGGATTTGTTGAAATCAGGATTGGAAAAATACCTTTTGAAAGAACATCCAAATTCAATGAAGCCATTTAAAAAAGCAGTATTGGGAGGGACTTTTGATAGGCTACACAGTGCACATAAAAAACTTCTGGAAACAGCCGCATGCCTTGCACAGAATGTGTTCATTGGAATTGTTGGAGATGCACTTGGAAAAAAACTTTTTCCAAAAAAGAAACATAATGAGCTCATCCAACCCTTTAATGTTCGAAAAGAAAATGTGGAAAGTTTTATGAAAAAATTCAGGTGTAACGTTGAAATCGGTGAGCTTAAAGACCCATGGGGACCTGCACCTTATGATGAAAATGCAGATCTGATTGTAGTGTCAGAGGAAACAAAACCTGCTGCAGAAAAGATCAACGAAATGAGAAAGGAAAATAATTTACCACCACTTCATATATATGTCATTGAATGGATAATTGACAGGGATGGAAAGCCTATTTCGTCTACAAAGCTTCGGGAGAAAGAGGCTAAATCCTCCTCTTGAATTTAGCCAGCCCGATTGCAATGGTGCCAATAGAACCAATGTCTCCCACAGGAAGCTGTACAGTTTCCCCCATATCCAAATCCTTTCTTGAAAGACCAGGGTCACTTCCACCAAAGACAATGGCAACCTTTTTACCCTTTAGACTTTCCACAAACTCTTCATCCAGTTGCTTATCCCCATATGGTGGAGGAGCCACTAGAACCAATGCTTCAGGTGAGAAAAGATCAACAATGTCCTGTAGACCATTGAGGAAAAGAAAATTAACACCAGCCCTATACGCAAGTTTTTGTGCATTGGGAATCCCTTTCTGTGCAGCAGATCCCTGTGCCTGTGAAATGACAATCGTCCGATATCCCAAGCCAATGGCAATCCTGACAAATTCTGTACATCGGTTTGAGGAATTGACATTGTGCATTACAACAATTGGCCACTTGTTGTCCATACCCAAAGTGAACTTCGCCACTATTTGAAAAATGCCATTGTTTCGCTATTCCTTAACAATCTCTCACTTAATTTTTATTGTTACCTAATTTAATTCTTAAATACCACTCTGTTTTAACTAAGTATGTAACATCAACCACGGTTGATATGCGGAGGGTTCTCCTACCAGAAAGTTAAGCCCAGCATCGGACGACCCATGTACTGATTTCCGCGAGGGATCGGGAAAGGCGTCACGCTGTATTACGATTACGGTCATAGAGCCGGTGTGCACCCAGAAACATTCCGAACCTGGATAAGAAAGCAACTGTTGCATCTTTTTTCGGTTTATATGAAAATACTTCTAAAATACAAAAACATGTTTTTTTTGATGTCAATGAATAAATTTTGGGGGATTGTCTACAGCATGGTCGACAGGTCTGATGTCGTGTTGGAAGTTGTAGACGCAAGATTCCCCTCAATATGCAGAAGTACACGATTAGAAGAGTACGTCAATTCTATAGAGGATTGCAATCTAGTCATTGGTTTAAATAAAACAGACCTAATTCCAAAATCCCTACTCGATAGGTGGCTGGGTTGGTTTGAAGAACGAGGCTACGTTGCAACTGGGTTTTCCGCATCCAAACGTTTGGGCACGTCTCGAATTCGGAGGGTGCTACTTCGTGCATCCAAACGAAAGACAGCTGTTGTAGCTGTTGTAGGGTTCCCAAACACAGGAAAAAGCTCATTGATAAATACACTTAGAGGAAAAGCGGCCGCAGGTGTTGCACCGATTCCAGGCAAAACAAGAGGAGAGCAAAAGATAAGGGTAAGCAATAGCCTTTTCATGTTTGACACGCCAGGAATTATCCCAGCCCAATTACCTGAGAAACACAGAATTTTATTGGGTCTCGACGCCATTACAAAAATCAAGGATCCAGAACATGCCGCCTTAATACTTTATGCACAAGCGGAAGAATTGAATCCAGGTGCAGTTGCAGAACATTATGGAATTGAGAATGATGCACAAGATTTTTTGGCAAATCTCGCATATGCAAGAAACAAGATAGTGAAAGGGAATATGCCTGACGAAAGGGCCGCCGCAATTATTTTTCTTTCAGATCATATCAGAGGACTTCTTCCAATTTACGAGAACCCTGCAAGACCACTACGCATGAGCCGTTAGTTCAACATGATGCGAAAATCGGAAATAGGAGGAAAGTCGTTGAAAATATAAAAAAATAAAGATACAATGAAAAAGAAGATTATGTTGAACATTTTTCCCCATTGTTTCTTTGATATTCGATTACTTTAAATTAGTTAAAGTCCCATAATGATTAATAACCCAAAAAAAGGGGTACAGCATGGTTTCGCACGGTCACAAAGTAAGCAACAAGGGACAGATTGTTGTTCCAGCAAAATACAGGAAACGCTTGGACATCAACCCAAAAGACAAGATGAATTTTAGAATTCGGGGTCATTTCCTGATTGTTGAAAAGGCACGGGAAACATCAAAAAACATCCAGTACCTAAAAGAGAAAAGAGGAAAATTCGGGGAAAAATACCTCACACAAGATGAATTGGAAGATATTATTAGAGACCTCCTTTATCAGCAGTTTTACAGAGGAAACAACTATGTGACTGATCGAGTAGGAAGTAGTGAATATAAGGTACTTGGAGCACAGGCAATCCTTGACGAGGTCGTAGAGGTATTTAAAGAGGGATCAGAGCCTTGGCTTCAGGGAGACTATGTTGAAACTCTTCGCAGATTTGCAGAAGACTTGGATCTCGATTTCCCAACGCTTCTTGAAGAATTTGTCAAGAAAATGAAAAACCTCGAGGTCATGGGACCAATCACTGACAAAGACGGGGCATCAATCGTTTATGCATTGGCAATTGGGGAAACCCTAAGTGAATTCAGGACAAGAGTGGGAGACATTGTCACGGAGAATTTAATTAAGGAGGCAGAGGTCGTCAGAACTGAATTGGAAAATAAAAACGACCCTGATCTTTTAGAAATAAATTACTCCGCTGAAGAACTTGAAGACATCATAACGCAAAAACTTGCAGACAAATACTCCATTCTCATGAATCTTAGAGTCCTTAAGGAATTGGCAAAAGTATCCTTAAAATCAATTGGACAAAGGCACTACAAAAAAATCAGTCAGGAGCTGTTTGATTCCATTTTCAAGAAACAACCTCCAAAAGAAGAGAAGAAGAAACCAAGATTTGAAATTCCAAGCATCCCCTCTTTTGACGAGTTCGATAAATAAACGCAATTGAAAAAAACATGCCAAATCGTTCAACCTTCTTCATAAAGTATTATATAGATAAAGAACAGTGGTAACATTTAAGGGGCAATGGCATGGCACTAGTAGACGTAACACAATCCCAGCTATTCAGCTTGAAAGAAAAACTAGCATATGCACTTCAAAAAGCCAAAGATGCAATAACCAATCCATTATACATGCCCAATGACTTGGGACAATATCTGGAAACAAGGAATGCAGCGGGGCAAAAACAGATCAAAGCAGATGTCATTGCAGAAGAGGTGTTCTTCACCCAAATTTCAGGATTTGGACTCAACGGGGTACTTTATTCAGAAGAATCAGGGAAGAAAACATTTGGCAATCCAGACGCTGATGACGCAATAATATTGCTTCTTGACCCACTGGATGGATCTAAGAATTTTCAAAATGGGAAACCATTCGGATGTATTTCTTTGGCATTTGGATTCAAACCAGAATATGAAAGACCAACTATGGCAGACCTACAGGGGGGAATGGTTCTTAACCTTTACAGAAACGAGTGCTTTAGTGCCATTAAAGGGCACCAAGTACTGAAAAATGGAAAGCAATATAACCATCCCTCCAAAAAACCGTTGCCCCAAAACAGGATCAACATCTACACATATGACAAAAATGTCAAGAAATTCCTGAAACAATTCAACGGTCAATACCAATTCAAATCGTTAGGAAGCGTTGCATGGGAACTGGTGCTCGCAATAACGAAGAATATAGACATGTTCATAGATCTAAGGGAACGGGTAAAGGTTCATGATTTTGCGGCAAGCATGATAATTGCAAAAGAGGCAGGATGTCATTTTTTAGTATTGGACACCCAAGATGAAAGAGATATCCCCATAGACAATTTTACAAAGGGATATAGCATTGCGGCATCATGTGACCTGGAACTTCTTGAAAGTATTATTGAAGACATAAAAAGTGTTGGAAATGCATGAGAATCCTTTTCTTGAACCGTATCTTCAAAATCCTATGATAAAATCCCCAGTCACCATAATTGTTTCTAGAACTGATGACGCAGGCATGAACATGAAAAAACACTTGGTTGAACTTGACAGCTATGAAAAAATGGCATTGAATGTACCAGAAACTTGGCCCAAAGGTGATTATGAACTGCTCATGTCAAAAAGCAAGGCACTGCTGACAATTCCTGAAAGACAAATCCATGCAGACTACATGAAAGGATACATTGAAACAAATTTATTGATATTTGCATCAAAACACAGTTCAAAAGCAGGAATGAAGGCAATACTTGTCCATTCAACAGGAAATTGGTCTGAAGCATGGAACAACAGCGGAAGGGGAAGATCACTCGGAATATCGCATGGACAGGCAATGTTCAGGGGATACCATTCACTGAAAAAACAAAAAGAATTGTTGGAGCTTGATGAATATTGGTTGGGAATTGAATGCACCCACCATGGTCCAACTGAATTGGATGTACCCCTTCTGTTCATGGAATGCGGAGGTACAGAAACAGAATGGAATGATGTAAAAGCTACAAAAGCAGTCTCATATGCAATCAATGAAGTGGCAGATAGTTTTGTCGATCCAAAGGAAGACAAATTGCCAACTGCAATCGGAATTGGTGGAGGACATTATTGCCCAGCATTCGTCAAACGGATTGACGCAAAAATGTTTTATTTGGGCCATGTGGCACCCAAGCACCATCATGACGCACTTGATGAGGAAATGGTCATTAAAGCATGGGAAAGAACAAAGGCAAAAGAAAAATTTTTTCTGATTGACAAGAAGGGAACAAAAGGAGCAAAAAGACAAGAGCTGATCCAGATCTTTGAAAAACATGGATACCCTTGGAAGCTGACTACAGCCTATCCCACAAAATAGCCTGTAATTGAACGAATTGTTAAAAAACAATGAAACACCACTGCAATATATGGCAGATGTAAATATCTATAAGGTTTCAGGATACTACAGGAAAAACAAAAGAAAAATCCCCTTGACCATGGAAGTCAGGGGAACAAAAATCTCTGAAGTCCTTGAAAAAGTCTATGCGGAAATAGGAAGCAGACACAGAGTCAAAAGAAATGAAATCTACATCCCAAAGGATGGGGGCATCAAGATCATTGAACCCAGTGAAGCACGTAATCCAGAATTCAAGGATGTTGACGCAGAGGATTTCTATATCCCTTAGGTGAGAAAATTGAGTACACCAGACCCACAACAAATCATGCAACTGCAACAACTAGGACAGCAACTTGAAGCAGAAATCAAAGCTCTAGAAGAACAGAAATTGCAGGCAGAAAAACTCGAAAATGATCTCAACAAAACTGGTCAGACACTTAGAGGATTAAGAGACCCTGACAATGAACAGGACATACTCATCCCCATTGGCAGTGGTGTGTATGTCTACGGAAAAATCACAGACTGGCAAAAGATACTTGTTAATGTAGGATCCGGCACAGTCGTGCCGAAAACATTGGACGAGGCAATTAAAACAGTCGACAAACAAATTGAAAACTACAGAAACCTGATACAGCAACTCTCACAGCACATCCAGCAAAAGATCATTGAAATCCAAAGCGTCCAAGACAGAATACAGCAACTGCAAAGTGGAAACTGGGGAATTGCACCCGGAAACATTTAAGGATGACCTATGCAGACTGCCTCTGTCATCACATATGGTTGCACCCACAATCAAAAGGACTCCCAGCTTATAGAAGCACAACTACTTAAGGGAGGGTACAAACTAGTTGACGAAAAAGAGGCAGATATCGTTGTTGTAAACACCTGTACTGTGAAAAGTCCCACAGAAAACAAGATCATGAGAAAATTGCAGGATCTGGAAAACAAAAAAAAAGTCATTGTCACAGGATGCCTAAGCCAAGCCGACCCTGATCTCATTAAAAGAAACTTCCCAAACTATACTGTAATGGGAGTAAACGCCGCAAAATTCATCCTGAATGCATTACGAGCAGAAACAAGCCTACCTGTCATCAATGAGAAACCATTCGAGAAGCCACTGCAGGAAAGCACACAATGGAACCCCAACCTCAACATTATCCAAATCAATGAAGGATGCCTCAACGCTTGTACATTCTGCGCAACAAAGTTTGCAAGGGGAAGGCTTCATTCATTTTCCAGAGCAAGCATCATTCAAGCAATAAGGAAAAAACCAACACCAGAAGTATGGCTGACCAGCCAAGACACAGGATGCTGGGGATTTGACATTGGAGACAACTTGGCAAACCTGATTAATGACATCGATAGAATCAACCGAAAATTCTATCTGAGAATTGGAATGGGGAACCCAAACAATTTCATCAAGATACTCGACAATGTCATTGAGGCATACCATTCAGAAAAGGTTTACAAGTTCCTCCACTTGCCAGTACAGGCAGGATCAAACCAAGTGCTCAAGCACATGAGAAGAGGATACACTGTCGAGGAATATGAAACAATTGTCCATTCATTCAAAAAAGAATTCCCAAACCTGACCCTCGCAACTGACGTCATCTGCGGATATCCGACAGAAACTGAAGAGGATTTCCTTTTAACACTCAAAACCATTGAAAAAACAAGACCAAGCATCACCAACATAAGCAGGTATTGGGAAAGAAAAGGAACATTCGCGGCAACTCTTCCCCAACTGCCACACCAAACAAGAAAGGAGAGGGCAAAGGCGGTACAGGAACTGACCACCGCAATCCAGAAACGGGACAATGAAAAATGGATTGGATGGAAAGGAGAAGCACTTGTCACAGAGAAAGGAACAAAAGGAGGAATGGTAGCCAGAAACATCTGGTACAAACCCATTGTTGTCGACATCCCTGAAACTACACTCGGAACATTCATACAGGTCAAAATCACAAAGGCAGAAACAACACACCTTATTGGTGAAAAAATAGAATAAACTCAAGACAATCATAAGATTATAAGCAAAACCTATAAGTGCAACATGTTGCATAAATGGCTTATTGCAAACTCCATTAAATTTATTGCATACAATTCTACTCCCCCTTGCAATCATAGAGCTATTCATCTTTGTAAGAGGGATTCTGATCTATAGAAAAACAGGAATTAAAGAATATTTGGAGTTTGCCTTTCTCTGGCTCGCCGCAACAATCACCTCAATTGCTGAAATGATGATTAACACCAATGCAATGATCCCAAAAATTAAGGAAATTTCTTTAGTTATCTTCATTTTTGCTGTTTATATTCACGCGACAAGAACAATGGCAAAAAAAACAACTTGGAAATTCAAAACTCTTGTCTTTTTTGGGACAGGCTATTTTACCATATTGGTTACCACAGCAATCTTGTGGGAGCCAAAGGTTAATGGAAGACATACACAAGCAGAACCAGCCAATCTCCCCCTGAAGATGGGATTCGTTGAACACCCAATAGCTTACCTACCCCTTCGAAACCTATTTGCAAGTGTGTCATTCATCCTTATCCTAATCGCATTCACATTTTTCAAGGTTCCATCCCATGATTTAAGATTGAAAACTGCAAAGGCACTATGGCAATTGACTGCAGTCATGGCCAATCTTATGGTTACAATAGTCTCACTTCAAGCAACCTGTACAATCCCAACCATACTGATTGACATTTGTGCACTTTTTGCACTCATCCCAACCATTGTTATCGCAATTGCAATACCAGAAGGATACATAATGCAATTCGCGCAAATATACAGAGCTGCATTAACTTATGAGAAAATACAAATGAAAGAAAAAGAACAGAACATCCTTGAGTACATCCAAAAAGTAATCAAGATATTACGAAAACAGCATGAATGACCAAACTGGAAATTAAAAAAAAAAGAAAAAACCAATAAGCTAACATTGGAAAATGTAAGTGTTTATATCAGAAACTAACAAAACATCATTATTTGAAACTCCAGGAGATATCTTTAGTTATATTGGCATTGTTTGAACTTTTCACATTTGCCAGAGGCATCTCCCTCTACAAAAAAACAAAAGTCAAGGACTACCTTTACTTTTCAACACTTTGGATTGCCGCATCAATCACATCAACCATGCAAAATGCAATCCTCATCATGGGGGAAAACGAATTCTTCATCAAGATCAGAGAGATGGGGTTTGTCGTGTTTTTCCTTGCAATTTACGCATTCTCCATAAGGACATTGCTTACAAACGAAAAATTGACTTACAAAATACTCATGGCACTCGGTTTCATCTATTCCTCGATATTGGTAACATTAACTGTGTTATGGAAAAACACAGACCAAAGATTGAATGTCCCAAAGGAACAGAATATAACAATGAATATAGGCATCAAAATAGGGCCTGTACTGTATTCATCACAATACCCACTGGCAAGAAACATTTTTGGAATTGTGGCGTTTGCAGCAATTGCAATAGCCTATTTCTCATTCAAGCCACCAATTCATGACAAAAGACTTATTACTGCAAGACGGCTTTGGCAAACCGCGGCAGTTTTCGGAAACCTATACGCAATACTCCTGTCGTTTTGGTACATTATTGGAGTATCACAATCCTTTAGGCTGATATTCGCATTACTCGCAATAATCCCAATCACAATAATCACTTTCAGATACCCCGAAGGATACATAATCTCATTCTCTCAAATATACAGAGCCGCAAAAACTTATGAGAAAACACCACAAATGAAAAAGAATGACTTTGAAGAAGATCAGATTCTAGAATATATACAACAAGCTGCAAGAATAATAAGAAATAAAACCAAAGAAAGTCACTTACGGCACCATAAAAAATAAAACAATAGCTCCAACAAAACAATAAGTTTCTGGAAAACAAATTGGTTAACTCCAGGAACAAAAAGACCAATAAACGAGCAAACACTGACAGAGACACTTAATACACGCAACAACAATTCATCTAGACAGCCTGCCAACAACAAATGTAATGGAACCAAAAAAAGAAAATAGAAGATTGCAAAAACGTTGTGGACATCACCAACCCAATCGTCAACAGCAGGAAAGAAACCAATAACAACAAGCATTAATCCAGTCAACAATCCAAAGGACATCACATATGACTTACAAAAATCACCACTGTCAATCTGTGAACCATAAAACAAAACCAACGAGACACCAAACTGCACAACCGCAAGATTGAACAGAAAACCCCACCGACCAACACCTAAAGCACTCAGAAACTGAGACCAAGGACGGTATCCATCATAAAGAATCCAAGACAAACCAACAAGAAAGACAAAAGAAAGCACAGAACCACAAACAATTTTTGAAAGCTTCATGACAAACCTCCTGAGCAACTAAAGAAAAACAAAAGGTCAAAGATTGGAAATCAACCCCTCAGCACAGAGTTCCAAACGTTCTCGAACCAGAGAAGCAGAACGTTCAACCTGACCATCAGATAAAATCATGTCACTCCCAACCAAAACACCACAGACATCAAGACCATAATATTGACCAACCGCATAAAAACTGGACAACTCCATCTCAATAGACCCCGCATTGAGCATCTCGTAATAACGCAATTCTGACGCCGTAACCCTGAAAGGGGCATCCGTGCTCACGTTTATACCCTCCTGAATGTCAAAACCCAATTCAGAAAGCAAAGCACGGGAACTCGAAAAAAGAGAACCCGATGGACGGTCAACAAAGGTCGACGACTTCAGATAATGATAACTCACACCCTCATCCCTGACTGAACGAACAGGAAACAAAATGTCGCCAACACCAAAATCAGACCACCAAAATAAACCTGCAATCCCTATAAGCAAAAAACGATCAAATCCCGCTTGACGATAATACTCCATCAATGACGCCAACGACGAACCACCAACACCAAAACCAGAAACACAACAGATATGCGAACGCCTACGTAACTTTACAAAATCACCAAAACACCCTGAAAAACTACGACCCTTGAACTTCTTTGATACATGTGTGAAAAGCCCACGATCAAAAAATATAACCAAAAGATTGCAATCAGAAATAAAGGACAAAAACTTGTCGGGAAACAAGCCTGAATGAATGACATATGTCGGATCACCATACTTGTCAGAAACTTGAGGATAACCCATATCAAATAAATCCTAAAAATAATTGTTAACTCTTTCCAAAAACACTAAAAAAAATTATGAAACAAAAAAACAAACATAAACAGCCAATCAGAAGAAATTAAGCAAATAAGAATACATTAACATGAATCCAATCTTAAATACCCCAACTCATAAGAAAATCCCTGCAAAAACTTGATTAAAAAAACATTTTCAAAAAAATGGAAAAAACTAATGAATATCTTGATTTGGTCATGGATTGGATTGATAATCTGTTCCCATAAAAGCCCCAAGCGGGACTTGAACCCGCGACCTGCTGATTACAAGTCAGCCGCTCTGCCAGACTGAGCTATTGAGGCAAATTCTGTGCAATATTGTTTGATGAATTAATTTATTTATATTTAGTGATAGTTTTCAGGTTATATTTAATTTTGGAGGTTACTAGTTTTAAGACATACTAAATTTATGTAATTGAAATGATCTGTTTTATTCCTTTTGTTGATGCGTTCTCCAATCGTATTCCATTGTTCCATGGTGTCTGTGTTCCTTATTTAGAGTCTATAAATTAAAATTATTTCAGATAACGGTCATGAATGTAGCGATTATCATAATATTTCATTTTTATAATGAATGATTGGTTGTTTTTTGTAGTTACATTTTGGTGATTGTGATACCCATTGATTTTTTGCATTCTTTGGCAAAGTTCTTAACTTTTAGGGCATTTTATGGGATATGTTCGGTAAGAAGATGTTCAGCCGTTTGAAGAAGGGCATTGGCGGGATTTTGAAGAAAATACGTTTGAAGCAGTTGGATGAGAAGTCGTTGAAGGAGCCAATCCAAGAGTTGATTGAGCTGATGATTGCGAATGAGGTGGCGGTTGAGGTTGCAACGGAGATTGGAGAACGTGTTAAGCGCGAGCTTATTGAAGCAGGTACGGAGCAGGAGCGTTTCAAGGATGTTCGGCCTTTGCTTCGGGAAGCCCTTCGCAAGGCGATCAAAGAGGTCATTACGCCACCTGGCGGAGGAATTGACCTGTTTGAGGAGATTCGGAAGAAGCGTGAGGAGGGGGATCCGTATGTTATTGTGATGGAAGGCATCAATGGGACAGGGAAGACAACGACAATGGCAAAGCTTGCTCATAAGTTTCAGAAAGCAGGTTTTTCGGTTGTTTTTGCGGCTTCGGACACATTTCGTGCTGGTGCCATAGACCAATTGTCCAAGCATGGTGAGAAACTTGGGATCAAGACGATTAAACACCAGCAGGGTGGTGACCCTACAGCAGTTGCGATAGATGCCCTTGATCATGCGTATGCGAAGGGGATTGATGTTGTGATGGTGGACACAGCAGGTCGGATGCAAAACAACGACAACCTTATTCGTGAGCTGAAAAAGGTTGTTGATAAGACAGAGGCGGACATGCGTATTTTTGTGGGTGATTCGTTGGCAGGCAACGATGTTATCAGGCAGGCAAGGGAGTTTGCAGATCGTGTAGGGGTGGATGCGGTCATTATGACCAAGGCGGATTCTGATGTGAAAGGTGGTGCAGTTCTTTCGGTTGCCCATACGGTTGGGAAACCCATTCTGTATCTTGGTGTTGGTCAGGGCTATGATGATCTTCAGGAGTTTGATGCTGATTTCCTTGTTGATCAGATACTACCGAAATGACCGATGAGTCAGATTTTCATTTCTTTTCATCATACTGCTTTTTTTTGGGCATTCCCAGCAAAATGGATTTATCTTATCTTTTTCTATTGGATATATGGCATGGGATGCCAGTTTCAAGAACTTTCTCAAGAATTATCTCGATACTGAAGTTATAACGGAACTTGATGTACCCACCGCCAACCTCAGGCTTGATTTCTTGATGCGTAACAATGGGAATCTTCCGTCCCCATTCAAATATGCAAGATCAACCATTTTGGGGGAGTTCAAAAGTGAACGTGACAAGTTCTCCATGAGCCATTTCTTTCAAGGGGTTGCAAAGGGATACCTGCACCTTTCGACTGTCGGACGAGGAGATACCCTGTCGCTTATGTTCATTTTGGGTGGAGGCATTCCAGTTCCCTCAGATCTAGTTAATGAGTGCAGGCAAGTTGAAAGAGGCGTCTACGTAATGTTTCGGGATTTTCAAGTGATCTTGGTTGAACTTGACAAGATAGAGTATGACCAATCCAACGAGTTTTTGGGGATTTTTGCGTCTTCAATCACCAGAAGAAAAGTGATAGCCAAAGCCCTTCGGAACAAGGAAAGGTTTATTATTTCATATTCATATTTCCTTTATAAGGATGAGGTGGTGGAAGTGGCAAAAGCAGAAAATATTGAGATAGACCCCCGAAGCCTAAGTATACGGGCGGCGGTGGAGAGTATCGGCATTGACAGGATAATCGAGGAAGTTGGGCTTCCACGAGTAATTGAGGAAGTTGGGATTTCAAAAGTTGTCATGGAAATTGGTGTTGAGAAATTATTGGATGGATTGACTCCAGAACAGATGCAGAAATTGAAAAAATCCATTGAAAACAGGAATCGAGAGGCAAAAGAAAGTTAGAATGATTTAGATAAAGTTGTTGTCATAATGAGAAGAAACCCTCTGATTAATGCCACCGAGTTATTCCATGCAAAGAGTACAACATTTGACAGGTCTGTAATCTAACCATACAATATCTAATTTTCAACAAAGCATAAAAAACGTTAAATCATTTAATGTCTTGTCAAATCAATCCTCACAATTAATGACAGCTTGAAGATGAGTTAAGAAGTGGAAAATGGCAAGGACGGGATTTGAACCCGCGCGTGCGGAAGCACACTGGTTTTCAAGACCAGCCCCTTGGACCAGGCTTGGGTACCTTGCCTCATGCATTCTTTCATTTTGTATTTTTTATGGTTTTGGGTAAATTCGTGAATGCAGACAATTGTGGTTGATATTTTCAACAGTTGCCCATTTTCAGGCAACATTTGGGGTTATTCCAGCAAGACCTCGTTTTTTCGACCCATAATGGATCATTGGTAAGGATCGCGATATCCCCGTCAGGTTTTGGGGTGATGTTCAGCATTACCTCATTATCTGAAAGGATATAGCTGTTTCCCATCCAGACACTTTGTTTTACTTTGGCATTTGGTAATTTCTGGATATTACGGATAAGTTTCATTGTGTTTGGTTCCATTGGGACAATAGCATTGATTTGTTTGACATTAAGTTGATCGGGAATTAGGTATTTGAAATAAGGGGAGAATTGTTTTGAAAGGACATACATTATTTTTGATTTTGTTTTCTTTTGTATTCTAAGGATTTCCCTTGGTATTTCATTTTGATGGTATATGTAGGCGATTGTCCCCTGTTGTTCGTCATATGGGTTCCAATTTTTAGTGATGATTTTTTGGATTTTTTTTATGTGGCTCAGTTTTATTTTCATCTCTTGTTGTATTCTATTTTCGAACAATTTGATGAGAAGAAATGGATCATTTATGAAAAACATGTTTGGTCTTGTATGCTTGTTTCTTTGAATGAGTCCTTTTTTTTCAAGAGAAATAAGAGTTGGGTAAATTTTGGAGTTTGGTAGTTTGACCATGGATGCAATTTCTTTTGCGGCTAATGGATTTCCTTGGTCGATGATTGCGGCGAGCACCCTTTCCTCCACACTGTTGTCAAGCACCTGCAATTTTTCCAAGAGTGCACGAATTTCTTCCATGCATTTATTTGGATGAACCCACAGTAATACTTGTCGAAGGTAGAATGGATTTTTGATTCAAATGAAAATTAGGTTTTATTGATTGATAAATTCAATGAATTCTACCAATCGAAGGTATTTTTGGTAGGGATTATTTATTTTGCATGGAGACGGAAAGGAACTATGGAGAACATTGAAAAAATTGTAAAGTCATCCTATTCGTCCCGTGCAAGAGACTTAATGGAAAAGGAAGAATTCATTGACAACAAAGGGTGTTGTGATAAGGAGGGAGGACATGGCACTCAAGCGGTATCTTTTGGATGCAATTCAAGGTTAGTTGATGTTGCTGGATTGAAGCAAGGGGAAATTGTTCTGGATTTAGGGTCTGGTCCAGGGCACGATGCCCTAATTGCATCTCAAATGGTTGGGAGCAAAGGGAAAGTGATAGGGGTTGATTTTTCAGAGGAAATGATAGCACTGTCAAAGCGGAATGCAAAGGGGTATGAAAATGTTGAGTTTGTCTTGGGGGATATTAAGGATTTGCCTATAGAGAATGAAAGTGTCGATGTTGTCATCAGCAATTGCGTGATTAATTTGGTTAAAGACAAGCAAAGAGTGTTTTCAGAGGCATATCGTACTCTCCGTCCAAATGGAAGACTTGTGGTTGCTGACATGATAACATTGGATAAGATTTCTGAAGAGGATACTGATGCATTTTGTGCATGCATAGGGGGAGCAACCTCAATTGAGGAATATTTGCACATGATGGAACATGCAGGATTTACGGATGTTTCGGCAGATGAGGTTTTTAGGGATACGATGCAAGTGGGTGATGAAAAGAAAAGATATCAGTCTGTTGTTTTCAAGGGCAGAAAACCAAGTGTATGATCAGTTACGAGCCAAATTAGCAATTGGTGTTGCTTCGCCAATGTATCCAAGTTCGATGAGTTTGTCAAGCACCTTTTTAGTGCTTTCCTCTACAGTTTCTTGATCAGTATGGCAAACGACCTCTGGGTTGGTTGGGGGTTCATAGGGGTCGTCAATTCCAGTGAAGTTTTTGATTTCCCCTGCCCTTGCCCGTTTATAGAGTCCTTTGACATCTCGTTGTTCGCACACTTCGATGGGGGCATTGACATAGACTTCTACAAAGTTTCCGATTTTTTGCCTGACCTCGTCACGGATTTCCCTGTAAGGCGAAATTGCGGCAACAATAACAACGACGTTGTTTCTGGTCAGAAGCCCTGCGACAAAACCGATACGGCGGATGTTTTCGTCTCTGTCCTCCTTTGAGAATCCAAGTCCTTTGGTAAGGTTTTGCCTGATAATATCTCCATCAAGGATTTCATACTTTATACCAAGTTTTTCAAGCTCTTTGCTTAAGTTTTTGGCAATGGTTGATTTTCCTGCACCGCTAAGACCAGTGAACCAGACGGTTACACCCTTTAATGATTTCATTTCCTTGGGTTTCATGGAGTTCATGAGCACCTGAGCCACTTCTGGTCTCGTAAATTCCTTTGGAGGCAGTTGTCCTTCAAATAACATGGCCCTGACTTTTGTACCTGAAAGGAAGACATGGCTTTCCTTGGAGTGGGGACATGTTTTTGCAGTAGCCATTTGGTCACACACGGTGCAGAAGAACGCATGTTCAAACTTCAATGGTTGGATACCTAGTTCACTTGGCTCAAAAAGATCGAAAATTTTTTGGGCGTCATATGTGCCATAGTATTTTCCGACACCTGCATGATCTCTTCCGACAATGAAATGTGAACACCCATAATTTTGCCTGCTTATGGCATGAAGAACCGCTTCCCTTGGACCTGCATATCGCATTGCGGCAGGATAGACTCCAAGCACGACCCTTTCGAGGGGATAATATTTTTCAAGGATGGTTTTATAAGCTTCCATTCTAATGTCTGCGGGAATGTCATCACTTTTTGTCTCACCGACAAGAGGGTTGAGGAAGAGCCCATCTACAGTTTCAAGAGCCACCTTTTGAATGTATTCATGAGCCCTGTGAATTGGGTTTCTGGTTTGGAAGGCTACAATTGTTCGCCATCCTCTCTTTTTGAATTCAGATCTAGTTTGTTCAGGAGTCAGTCTTTCATTAAGAAAATTCTTGTGCGGAATATCTGCAATGAGCGTAATATCCCCCCCAAGGTAGACATTGCCAGACTGCATGAGGGCATTAACTCCAGGATGTGCAGAATTGGTGGTTTTGTATACCATTTCCGCCTCCATTTTTTTGTCTGGAATGAATTTACTGGAGACGTCCATGATTGCAATAACTTGGTCATCCCAACAAAGAGAAATCTGAGATCCAGTATCAATTGTTTCTGCAATTTTCTCAGTGACTGGAAGAGTAATTGGAACTGTCCAGACCAGACCGTTTGCAAGCCTCATATTTCGAACTACGTTCAAATAGTCCTCCTGGTTCATGAATCCAGTTAAGGGAGAATATATTCCTGTTGCAATGCATTCCAAGTCAGCCAAGGATCTATTGGTCAGATTGATTTTTGGCAGGTCTTGTCCCATTTCGAGTAATTTTTGAGCTTCAGATCCTGTAACTCTTCTATTGATTAGTTTCCCGCCATGCGGGGGAACTAGTACATTTTCCATGTTATGAAAATCTATGTTTGTATTTAATTGCTTTTAGTTATTGCTTCGTGTTAGGGAAAGAGATATACAAGACAATTAAATTGAGAATGTGGCTTAGGAAGAAAGAGAAGGATTATTGAAAAAATCATTTTATAAGATTAAAAATAGTAATCAAATACCAATAAACAAAA
>WAKA01000062.1 GCA_015523565.1 Candidatus Heimdallarchaeota archaeon
AAGTTTCCAGATACGTCCAATTTTTTCAAATTAGGCAACAAAGGAAATTTCAACTGTTCCAATCCGCTAGATTTTATCTTCAACTCGGACAATCCCTTGAATTCCGAAAAAAAATCAGGGATTCTGCTTAGATAACCATTGTAAAGGCGGAAGCAAACCAAACCCGTTTGTCCAGCCAAAAACCCATATTCTTCCAAACCGATAATATTGACCTCCTTTGCCCTACACGAATTGAATAATTCATACAACATATCCATTGATGGTTCAATCCAAGAGAAACACAGACTCAATATGGACAGCGAAGGAAAAAATATCCCCGAAGAGATATGTAAATGGGAATTCACCATTTCCAACCGTTTCAAACAGGGAAGAGGGGACTCAAAAGATAATTCAACATCATTAATCAAAATTTCTCTCACTTTTCTGTCATGAACATCGACAACAAGAATACCACTACCTTCCACATCCAAAAGATCCGAATCTGGAAGAGAAGACAAATAGACCGTTTGAGAATTAAGAAAAATCTTGACCACCTTAACATAGCCAAAGCCAGAAAAGTCAAAATCCATTTCACAATACAATTTTATGGAAAGTGTAGTATCTGGCGGTAGTGGATGGAAATCAAACTTCCCAACAGGATGTAAAAAGATAAGATACAAAACTTTCAAATTCTTCAAAAGATGCAAACTTGGAAAATAGATGTCATGATCTGTTGCAATAGTCGCATAAATAATCTTCCCATCGCGAAACGTAAAAAAGGACGTTTGGTGGTCGAATAAACGAAGGGATAAGTATGGATCACTCCCATCAGAAAATGCCAAAAAAAAGAAATTGGAAGAAGGACGCACTGCACTTTCAATAAGAAAAAGACGATATGAAGAGACAAGGCGAAACTTTGCGAGAACATCCATCAGGAATTTACGATCGGATTTCTTGATTAAAAACCCACCATCCTTACGATAAGACATTTTACTATTGTCATCAGGTTCACGCATTACCCCATGTAAGAAATCCTTCCTTTTATAGGAATTGCATATCCATGTAGGAATTGCATATATACTAGTTGTCTTTCCATATATTGCAATAGTGCACCCTCATGAAAAACAAACCAAATTGCCATCACTGAAAAAGCAGAACAGTTCCAACACGCTTGGCTTGCGGCGCAGATTTACTTGCGAAGCTTGTGTTGCAGTGATTGGGGGCAATCCAAATTCTCCGCATCCGTGTAAATGTACAATAGGTTACGTAACTGCCAAAATGATTTCGGAATTGCAGTGATCCCCGTCTGCCTAATGAACAAGTACTTAAGCGACCGCATATTATAGAAACAATCCGGCAGAAACTCAACAGGATTAGATGAGACATCAAGTTCCTGAAGATATTTCAACGATGAAAGGCATTCGGGAAGAACCAAGATCCGATTGCCAGAAACATTCAACGATTTCAATTCCTGCAAGGCACATACACCATCAATCGTCTCAAGCAAGTTCCCAGAAACGTCCAATTCTTTCAAATTAGAAAACAAAGGAAGATTCAACCGTTCCAATCCGCAGGATTTTATCGTCAACCGATATAGCCTTTCAAATTCCGAAAAAAAATCGGGGATTGAGCTTAAATGACCATTGGCAATGGACAGCACATTCAGACCCGTTTGTCCAGCCAAAAACCCATAATCCTCCAAACCAACAATATTGACCTCCCTTGCCCTACACGAATTGAACAACTCAGACACCATGTCCAACCACTGCCTGACCGAGGAGAAATCCAACTCTAACACGGACAGCGAGGAAAAAGAGAGCCCAGAGGAGACGTGTAAGCAGGAATTCACCAGCACCAACCTTTCCAGATAGGGAAGAGAGGATTCTAAAAACAGGTCAACACCATCAATTGAAAGCTCCCTGACTTTCCTGCCAGCATCATCAACAACAAAAACACCGCGACCTTCCACCTCCAAAATATTCGAATCAGGAAAAGAGGACAAATGAACCTTTTGAGAACTGAGAAAAACCCTAAGCCTCTCAACATATCCAAAACCTGAAAGGTCAAAATCCATTTCACAATCCAATTTGATGGAAAGATCAAGTCCTGCCGGAAGTGGATGGACATCAATCTTACCGAGAGAACGTGAAAAGACAAGATTTAATTTTTCCAAGTTCCTCAAAAGATGGAGGCTTGGCAGGTAAATGTCATGATCCTTTGTGACCACTGCAACGGTAATCTTTCCGTCTTGGCAATGGAAAACGGTTTCATGTTTACCAATGATGATACGACTCAACGTGTGCAAACCAGTCCAATCTGAAAATGTCAGAGACAGAGAATCCCGCATAGAGGTAAGTATGTTATTTCTAAGTCGAAGACGATATGAAGAGGCAAGGCGAAACTTTGCGCGGACGTCCATCAGGAAATCATATTCAGGCTTTTCCACCAAAAGCCGTTCTGCCTTATAAAATGATCGGAGAAACTGTAATTCATCATCATCCAAGACAAACTCATACATTAATTTAAATAAAACAAACTTACGTATATAAGGAATTGTATCTACAAAAAAGAGATAAATATCAAGTCAACCACCCATTCACTAACCATGCCACGAAAACAAGCAATACCTGATTTAATTTATGAACCATTCATCTAAAGAAATGGAAATGCTTCTTTCGCCTTATTCTCCTGCCTGCAAGCACAAGAAAGACCAATGACCATTCCAGATGAACAGGCGTGAACCCTTCATTTCCGTCCATTGTGTAGATTCGCCAATTTTCAAAAAGCAGTGTTTTTGAGATGTTAACCGTGTCATTGCCATTGTAGAATATCAACAGCTTGATCAAGTTGGGATCATCATTGTCCCGTGAATAGGAAGACCTTCCCTCATGGAAAGGATAATCCATAAACACACCAACAGGAAATTCTTGGTAAGGAGATGTCCTATTAGAAAAAGGTGTGGCGATAATTAATCTCGTATCATGATATAGGTAAACAGTGGTATTTCTTGTGGTTGTATAGGACGAATATAAATGTTCACGGAAATTCACCACATAATGGGTGCTGTTGTCTATCGTCGGATAGGACTCGTTGGGCATCAGCACAAACACGAAATC
>WAKA01000063.1 GCA_015523565.1 Candidatus Heimdallarchaeota archaeon
CCAATTAGTTCCTCCACTTCGGGGATGGTCATGGGATATGGATCCTTCCATTCTAGGAAGTGCTGAAGCGGAGTGCCATTAGTCCCCACAAATGCCTGCACGCGATTGATTGCCATAAGCACTTGTGTATAATAGAAAAGCTGGGGTGCCCCTCGTTCCCTTTCCTGATACCTGTGAAGTTGCTTGATTGCCTGTTCTGGAGTACTCCCTGCAAGTGTCGGATTTTTGGCTTCGATCACTACAACAGGGAGACCATTGATGAAACAGACAATGTCACTGCGGATCTCCTTTTTCGGACCAATGACCCTGTACTGATTGGTCACTATGAACTCGTTATTGGATGGATTCTCAAAATCGATAATTTTCACTGTATACGGTCGCAGTCCAGAGCCCCTATCTTGTTTGACTGAAAGATTCTGGACAAGAAGCTCGTGCACATTGCGGTTGATCTCAATATCACTGGCACCCTGCATCCGAGTGATCTTGTTCACGACCCATTGTACATTCTCATCAGAGATCCATGGATTTATCCTCTGGATTGCAGATTGAAGTCTGGAGATGACAACAGGCTCCTGTAACCTCTCTCGTTCCAATTCCAGTTGGCTTGGGGATACGTAAGCATATCCTATCTTCTGTAGGAGCTTGATTGCAGGCATTTCACTTAGCGTTTGTTCATTCCAATGGGACAAGCAATTGATTGATTACCCATATGGTCTTAAAATAATCTCCAAGGAAATGTAGTTTTGTTTACATAAAGAGAGATTTTTACCATTATAGTAACATAAGCAAAAAAGGAAACATAATAAATTAATTAAAAATCATCTACATTTCACAAGAAATAATGTTTTAAATACATGATAATATATAGAGAAAAATTGAATTTTACAATGATAATTACCAGATTAGAGAAAAAATCCCCTTTGATATGGCAATTCCAAACATGCCTTTATCCTTAGTGAAAATAATTGCATCAATTCTTTTTGCAGTCTCAATAATTATTTCATCTTTTGACGCATTAGTAGGAAGATTCAATCCTGTTGTATCAAATCGTTTAAGCTTTATTGTACCAATAGACGCAAATCTCCCCAGTTCCCCCAACTCCTGTTTCCCAGATTGTCTTTTATCACATTCTTCAGTAATTTCTGTTGTAAGAACAAATGTAACACCTTTAAAAAAACCGCTTCCATTCAAATCCTTTGAGATGATTTTTGAAATGATAATAGAACTATCGGGAATGATATAATTTGAATAATATCTTAAGGTTTTCATCATATCAGGCAATTCATTTGAACAAGATGGACATCGCCCAATTATAGATGATCCATTTGAGTTTTGTGTGATTTTAGCAGATCGAATTGTCTTTCCACAATAGATGCATTGAAGTGAAAGAGATTCAACAGACAACTTGCCTTTGGAAAAATCTTCTTTAGATATATCTGAAAGCAGGTTCTTATTTAATGGAGGATTTTCCTTGATAAAATTTCGGGAAATTGGGTTAAACGACTGTCTGACAAACCAGGGCCAGGGTTTTCCGCTTGCTTCCCAATGTCTGATCCATTGTAATGTATCTTTATCTGCTGCATTTCCAGATCCAATATTATGTCCATCCACAATATATTTTTTTGAATCTCTCAACTCAGTCATGCTTTTTTCACGGAATCTTTTTGCAATTGCAGAAGCCAATCGGACTTCAGGGTATTCTTCATCAGCTTTTGATCTTGTAATTATATTTGCCCCTTGGGATTTTAAATAATTAAAATATTCATCGAGAGAATGTCCATATCCATAATCATCTAGAATAATTTGGCAATCATAGGGATTGATATCAAGCAATAATCTTGAGATTATTAATTGATAATATTGATCCAATAGTTTGTTCAAGTTATATCTATCGATTTCATGAGGTTGGATTATCGCGTATTCATAACGCATCCCCTGTTTGAGGTAATTATCAATTGCCACATATAGGTTATCCCAATATTTTTCACTTTTTTTCTTTTTGGTATCAGAAGAGCCTAACTCAAAATCAATTTCTTCTCTCAGTTCACAAGGGATAAGTACTCCTGCAATATAGAGATTCCCCAATATTTCCCCTCGTCCTACCTCGTCCAATCCAATAAGAAATGATTTATCTGATGCGTCTTTAGTCACACCAAGTATATGGTCAATCTCCTTTTTCATCTCAATAGTTAATTTGTTTACAAACAATGTACCTTTAGAATAGGCAATAAATATAGAATCTCCAAGTAAAAACCTCCATAATTCAGAACCAGAGACATGTTGTAGAGTGGCGTTATGTTCTTCCAAATATGCTTTAACATTTAACAATTGAGTATCTGTCAATTTTTTCCATGTATAATTTCTTTGTTTTGGCATAAAATCCCCTCATGTTTTCACTCGCAATTTTCCTGTGAGAAGTTGTTGCATCAACCCTTTTTTCAGCCTTTGTAGCTTATTGAGTTCCTTGTGGTCATGCTGAATCTGCTGATCGACGGAGGAGAGAATGGCGGCGATCTTCTTCTGTTCGGGGAGGGGAGGGAGAGGAACTTTGATTTTTGCTAAATCCTTTAAATAAATCCCTGGTTGAGCACCTATTTTTTGTCTCCTAAGTAATTCCTTTTGAAATTTATCAC
>WAKA01000064.1 GCA_015523565.1 Candidatus Heimdallarchaeota archaeon
ATCAATATGGGATTGCTGTTATGGAATTTCATCCAAGAGAATATCAAAGCTATATATTGCAAAGGACTAAAGAGCTTGTAAACACATCATTAAACCCCCTTATCGAGCTTGATTGCGGAGCGGGCAAACGTTTTCTCCAATATATGCTTGTCAAGGACATTTTTCAAGACAGAAAAATTCTTCTGATTATGCAAGCTTCAACAAGTCTCTATGAGACATTTCGATATTTTAGGGACACTTTCAAAGTAAAAGACATTGGAATGATCGACAGTCGAAAATCAACACGCCAGCGTGTATATGTCTTGAAGAGTTGTCGTGTTGTTATTTGTCTTCCCCAAACCTTATTCAATACTGTCAAGACAAATATTGAATTATTGCAGGATTTTGAAGTTTGCATAATAAATGAAGTGGATCAATTGATAAGAAGGACATCGCAATCGTATGTGCTAAAACAACCCTATGGAAAATTACTGCCATTACTGTCGCATATGAGGATTGTAGGGATGTCAGGTACATTGCGTGATGAACATTATGTGCTTGATGCTGAACAAATTCGAATAAAGAACGAGCTTCAAACTCTTTTGCATGAAATCCCGAACAGTGCTTTAATTTCAATGGATGAAATTCAAGATAGTGATTTTGGCGATTTTGTCAAAAAAATCAATCTTATCCCCACTGGTGTTGACGATCAAAGTATCATTTCACTGACTACTGAATTGGAGGCTCATATTCAAGATTTCCGAAATCAAATTATTGAACAGCTTGAAAATCCATATTTGAAAAAGCAGGCTAAACAAAACACCCAACTTTTGCTCTCTGGTTCTTTAAATGTGGATGAAACTCTCCAAAAGAAGTATTCCCAAGGTTATCTTATCCGAAAATATATTTGGAGCCTTCCTGGTGATGTCTCTTATAGACATTTGCTAAGATATGGGATTGATGCATCTTGGCTTGGCAAAACCATAAAGGAAATTCCTGGAAAATTCCATGTTGCAGTGGATTTGGTTTCAAAAGAGAAAAAATCTGTAATTATATGTTCATATCTTGCTTCTTGTGACCTTTTAGAAAGAATGTTGAATGCAAGGGACATCCCTACCATTAAGATCACAGGGCGAATAGGTCACTCAAAGCGTGACGAGGCATTGGAATCCTTCAAAAATTATGATGGAATGATGGTTGCCATTATTTCCAATGTTGGAGAGAGAGATTTAGATATCCCACAAGCAGAATTGCTTATTGTCTTTGATGTAATCAGAACCACAAAAACCGTATATCAAAAACTAAAAAGAATTAGAGGAGGCACCTGCCGAATACTTTTCTATATGGATACCTCTGAAGAGAAAAAAGTAAGAAGTGTAGTACACAAACTTATGGATAGATATCCATGGTCCACAGAATTAAATCAAATTGAATACATAAAAAAGTGAAAAACGAATTAAACATGAGAAAAGAAATTTTATAGTATTCCTTTCTATTTGGATTGAAATCATAAATTGACTGAGGCAACTCCATCTCGAAATGTTTGGTTTGTTACTGGCGGCACTGGTCTTGTGGGGAGTGCAGTAATTGAAGACATGCTGAAGGAAGACATTGAAATTATTGCACTAGTGCGTCAAACAAGCTCAAAAGAAAGAATTGCGTTTCTCAAAAGGCTTGATGCAAAACTAGTTTATGGTGACATCTTGGATCCTTCCACCTATGAAATGTATCTATCTGGAATAAAAGGTGTAATCCATTCCGCCGCGTTGGTAAAGCAAAACCAAGAACCTGAGAAATATTTTGAGGTGAATGCTGAGGGCACAAAAGCACTTCTAGAGAGCATGGAAAATCAAGGCATTAGAAGATTAGTGCATATGTCCAGTTGTGGGGTTTACGGATATCGTCAGAAACAACCTATTACTGAAAATTCGCCTACCAGACCAAAAAGTGCTTACTCAAGGTCTAAATTAAAAGCTGAGAACTATATTTTGCAAAAACCTGAAATAGATGCAACCATTATAAGGGCTCCATTTATTATTGGACCGAGAGATCGGCAGTTTATCCCGACGTTGGTGACAAAACTTCCCAAAAATGTATTTCCCAGACCAACTGGTGAAGAAGCAAAAAATGGGATTTTGCATGTAAAAGATTTGTCAAATTTCATTCGAATTGCGGCAGCTAGGGATTTCACACCCCATGCAATTTATAATCTGCAATCAGCTGCTTTAAAATTCACAAATATTGCTTATGCAGTTTATCGTGGGTTGGAAATCAGCCCCCAAATCATCCCCTTACCAAACTTTGTTTTTTCACTGATTGGTTCTTTGCTTTCTCCTTTTGAAAGATTGTTCCGTCATGATGCAAGCTTGAAAAGACGGATGGAAATTTGGACCAAAAACTGGACCTTTTCAACCAAACGGGCAGAACAGGATCTTGATTGGCACAGGCAGATTGATGAAAGCTATTTAATAGAAAAAATAGAACGTCTCACAAAATTGTATGCGCAGAAAGACCAATAGAAAGAATATTGCGACAGCACTCCTGTATTCGATATTAAGCATTATATATCGATAAAATGATCAATAAGCATGGAGAAAATCAAGGTTGAAAACCCTGTTGTAGAACTTGACGGGGACGAAATGACTCGTGTTATCTGGAAATGGATTAAAGATCAACTTATACTTCCATTCTTGGACATTAATTTGATTTATTACGATCTTGGGATTGAAAACAGGGATCGAACCAATGATCAAGTGACCATTGAGGCTGCCGAGGCTATCAAAAAATACAATGTCGGTGTCAAATGCGCAACAATCACTCCTGATGAAGCTCGTGTAAAAGAATTTAACCTAAAGAAAATGTGGAAGAGTCCCAACGGGACAATCAGAAATATATTGGGTGGAACAGTGTTTCGTGCACCAATAATCTGCAAGAACATTCCTAGATTGGTTCCCGCATGGAAAAAGCCTATTATCGTTGGAAGACATGCACATGCAGATCAATACAAGGCAACCGATGTTCGAATTCCTGGCAAGGGAACTGTAAAACTTGTTTTTGAAGGTGAAGATGGAACCAAGCAAAGTTGGGATGTGGCAGAATATCCTGATGACGGTGGTGTGGCTATGGGGATGTTCAATTTTGACAAAAGCATCCGTGATTTTGCAAGAGCCTGTTTCCAAGTTGCACTTCAAGAAAACTACCCACTATATTTCTCAACAAAGAATACAATACTCAAAACTTATGACGGGCGCTTCAAGGACATATTTGAAGAAATTTACAACAAGGAATTCAAAGATGAATTTGAAAAACGTGGTCTCACCTATGAGCATCGCTTAATTGATGACATGGTAGCTCAAGTACTCAAGTGGGAAGGCGGATTCGTTTGGGCACTCAAGAACTATGATGGGGATGTCCAATCTGATACTATTGCACAAGGCTTTGGGTCTTTGGGAATGATGACATCTAAACTTGTCTGTCCAGACGGTAAAACTCTTGAGGCAGAGGCGGCACATGGAACTGTAACCCGCCATTATCGCCTATGGCAAAAAGGTGAAGAAACATCAACAAATCCAGTTGCTTCTATTTTTGCATGGACTGTAGGTTTGGCTCACCGTGGTAAGCTTGATGGAAATGAAGATTTGGTGCGATTTGCCAAAAGCCTTGAAGCCGCTTGCGTCGAAGCTATTGAAGACGGAAAAATGACAAAGGATCTTGCCAGAACAATATATGGAACCCTAAATCCTCCTCGTGAGACATGGTTGACGACAAAGGAATATCTTGATGAAGTTGAAAGAAGATTGAGACAAAAGCTTGAAACTGACTGAATTCTTATAATCTGCAAATATACGTTGACCTGTGATTGAAATTGAACTAAAATTTCGCATTTCAGATGCAAATCAGCTCCAACAAAAACTATTAGGTGCTGGCTTTACAAAGATTGATACAAAAATCCAAAAAGACACATATTTCAATTCTCCAATGAGAGATTTTGCAAAAACCGATGAGGCGTTAAGAATTCGCATAATTGATGATTTCGCAGAATTAACATATAAGGGAAGGAAATTTTCAAGCAATTCAAAATCAAGGGTTGAACTGAATACTCAAGTGTCTTCCCCAAATGAGCTCAAGGAAATCTTATTGGCTCTTGACTTCAGGGAGGTTCTGACAGTTGAAAAAATTAGAACTTCCTATAAAAATGGAAAAATTACTGCCACTATTGACGAAATCAAGGGACTTGGTTTTTTCATGGAAATTGAAACGATCTCAAGTGAAGAAACTTTTGAAGAAAACGAACAATTGCTTCTGGAATTATGCCAATCCATGGGTTTTGATCCAAAAGAGCAAATTCGAACGTCCTATCTGGAAATGTTGCTTACAAAAATGGGATTGGAATAACAAGCACCAATGTGTTAATTAGCAAATAACCAATCCCAATCATGATATTCACAAATACAAATATTCTGATTGGATAATATTCCTCGATGTAAGGAATTTTGGGAATTCTATTGATATTATTTCCCTTTCTGAATATGAATGATGCAACCCCTAGAATAACTATGCTGACCCCTATCGTAATTTCTGGAAATAGCTTGGTATGGAATATAACCAACAGGATTGTCAAAAGATAAATGGTTCCCAAATGAATGATATTATTCCTAATTCTTTCGCTTTTCACATGGCGGTCTTTCATGACTCTCCTAATCGTTGAGAATAATCTTTCAGGTCTTTTTCCATTTAATTTCCATGCGTAAATAGCTAATTGCGGATCTAATGACTCTTTTTCACATATTTGCAGAATGATCCTCATTCCTTCTGGCGTTCTTTTATTCAGTACATAATCCTTGATGGCAAAGTGGAGGATGGTCTCAGGATCCCACTTATCACGAAGCAATGCTTGAGCTTTATATAAGTTGGATTTCATTTCTGTTGCCGCATCATATTTATCTTTTGAAATTCTTTTGAATCGAAGGTCTGTTTCTACAATTTCCGTTGTTCCTTCTGCGCTGACCAATGCATCCAAAATTTCTTCTAATCCTCTTGAAGGTATTTCTTTGGGAATTGAAATAGGATTGCTATTGCCTAAATCATTTCCCATGAATATGTCCATTTTAGGTTGATCAATTTTTGAAAGGACAATGTCCCCTTCCTTTGTTATATACATGAAAACGGAATCATTTGATGTGATAAAGCTTCTTGCGGCAAATAATTGTTGATTTTCAAATTTTGGAATTACAACCTTGGTCATTTCTTTAAAATTACAAATTGTTAATCCTCTGTCTATTGTTGCCACTAGGACATTGTCCTTGTCAATAAACCTCACTCTTGTAAAATCTCCCTCCTTTTCTATGTCGAAATATCCGTTTCTTGAATGAAATTTTGGAGCCCATCTTGAAAGATAGCCTTTTTGGGTTAAAATAATTATGTCACCTGTGACTTTATTTACGTCACCTCCCACCAACTCTCCTTCAATCGGGATTTCTGTAAAAAGCGAAAATGTTTCCAATGAAATGCAATAGGCACCAACCTTCGAAAATGCATAAAGGAAATCCAGATTGGGTGAAAAAGCTAGATCAATGATTGGTTCTATAACTGCAATTTCCTCTCCTAGTTCATTGTTTTTCTTGAAAACAAATTGAAAGAGTATATCTCCTCTCAAAGCCTCATAAATCAGCACCTTCCCATTTTTTGTTCCAACAATCCCCCATGGGTACGATGGATGAACAAGCCCAATCGTCGCCTGATCTTCCTCAATTCTTTTTAAAACACCATGGGGAATCATTAATCCTTACATTTCATGCATTTAGTTAATTCTTTTCATAAAACAATGGCTTGTAGTAAAAGCTTATGTTCATTCAGACCTTAAATCAGTCCCATTGCAAGCCCGTCTGCCCTTGGATCGGATCCACCCTCCAACACCCCTGTTTCTGGATTCCTCCTAATTATTTGTCCCCTGCCAAAAATTGCTCTTGAAAATCCAACCATTGGTCTAATTGGATGACCCATTGATGCTAAATTTGCCATGGTTTCCAAATCAATCCCTTGCTCAAGGGCAATGACTCCATTGGCTGTTCCATCCATAATGCAAAACCTTGGGGCATCCAATGCCTCTTGTGCACCCATTCCAAAGTCAACCATGTTGGATATCACTTGAACGTGTCCTTGTGGCTGCATAAATCCTCCCATAACTCCGAATGAAGCATAAAGTTCACCGTCTTTTAGCGCCATTCCTGGAATTATTGTGTGATAGGGTCGTTTATTTGGTGCAAGTGCATTTGGGTGATTGGGGTTCAAACTAAAGTTGTGACCCCTGTTTTGAAGGGTAAATCCTGTCCCTTTTGGTACTTTTCCAGTTCCAAATCCCATATAGTTTGAATTGATAAATGAACATGCATTTCCATCCTTGTCAACGACTGAGAAATAAACTGTATCTGAAGAAGTTACAGGTGTCCCTTTTTCAATGCTTGCCTGTGCCTTTTCCATGTCTATTAATCCAGCTCTTTGTTTTGCATATTCTTTTGATATGAGTTCCTTAATTGGAACTTCAACAACCTCTGGATCTGCAACATACCACCTTGTATCTGCAAATGCCAAACGCATTGCTTCTATTAACACATGAAGATGCTTTGTAGAATTATGCTCGAATTGAGATATTTCAATATTCTCTAAAATATTAAGTCCTATTAATGCAGTAATTCCTTGACCATTTGGTGGGATCTCATAAACATCAACTCCCCTATAGTTTACAGAAATTGGATTGTCAAATGTACTTCTATGGCTTTCGAGATCTTCTAATTCCATAAGTCCTCCTTCTTGCTGTATCCTTTCAACTATTGCTTCAGCAATCCTTCCCTTATAGAAACCGTCCTTTCCATTTTCTGCCAATTCTCTGAATGTATTGGCTAAATTTGGATTTTTCATGATTTCTCCCGCTTTTGGCGCCCTTCCATTCAAGAGTAATTCCTCGGCATTTGGTCCTGTCAATTGATTATTGGCTCCTCTTGCCCATGCTCTTGCAGTGAGGGGGGCAACAGGGAAGCCATTTTCAGCAAGTTGGATTGCAGGTTCCAAAATTTCTTTCATTTCCATGGTTCCCCAACGTTCAATTGTATCTACCCAGCATGCGGCCGCTCCAGGTACTGTAATCGTATGGACGCTAAATGGATTCAGCTTTGTTATACCCATTTCATGAAGTTTTTCCAAAGAAAGGGCTTTTGGTGATCTTCCGCTTCCATTTATACCCTCAACCTTCTTCTTGTTATTGTCAAAAAACAAGGCAAATGCATCCCCTCCAATTCCTGTTGATGTGGGTTCGGTTACATTTAATGCCGCCGCTGTTGCAACTGCCGCATCTGCCGCATTTCCACCCTTTTCTAGTATTTTCAATCCCGCCGCTGTTGCCAAAGGCTGGGACGATGCTACCATACCACCCGTGGCAAATACCTCTGATCTTCTTGAATTAAAGTTTACAGAAACCATAATGCAGATATTATCATTTCTTTTTTTATGTAACTCTTGCGGAAATTAATTTGTCAGTGCACTTTGTTCTTGATATTTTTCAATGTCCGGTCGACCAATCACTAATCTATAAAATTTAACGTCAGGCGCCCTCTCTATTTCAATTACATCTCCGATACGTGCGTCAATAGCTACCACACCAGGATCATCCTCATATATTTTTGGTAATTGATGCATTTTGCAATTATACTTTTTCAATACTTCCCGAACTTCTTTTTTACTTAGCACTCTGTGTTCAGGCACCAAGAAATGGTTGAAAATATTAAAAACAGGGTGGTTCTTTCTTATTGGAATTATGTTTAACGTTCTGCATTCCCTTTCTGCTGTATATGTGAACCTTTTGAGGGCAATCATCATTCCTTCGTCCACGCCAAGAGCATCCATCTGGTCTTTGAATGCCCTGACTGTTGCAACTCTCACTACTTCTTCATTTGGCAGGAGAATAAGCATCTTACTTGTTCCCTTTTCATTCTCTTTTACTGCAATGATGTATGTCCCCAATTTTTCACTTCCTGCCACTAGGCTACTGTATTGGGCATCACTTTCCTTTAGGATTTTATAGCCTCTATGTTCAATAATTTCAATGGCTCCTTCTGCAAGCCTTTCCATGTACTCTTGTTTCTCTGCACTTCCTTCTGTCTCTTTCTCATCCTTGAAGGAAACTAAGTTGATGCCGTGTTCCTGTGCCTCCTTTTTTGCCGATGGGGTGAATTTGTCTCTTCCTAAAATAGCTACTGGTACCTTTTTGATGATATCTTCCATATCCTCTACGAAACTTCTTATCTCCTTGACTCCAACAGTGTTTTTTTCTATTGTCCTATAAATGATCAATGGGTCATTTGTTGAGGAAAGCCCTTTTACATCAAAAATTCCTTCTTTTTCATTTACAGGCGTCACTTTGACAATTTCTGGTTCCCTCTTGTTTGCTAGGCTTACCGCCTTTTTAATCAAGTCAGATGCATCGGTGGCAATAGAAATGTCATCATCAATTGTTGTTTCAACAACTTTCTTTTTCTTTTTCTTGGTTCTCCTTTTCTTCTTTTCGGTTACCTTTACAGATTTTAAGTCTTTTACAAGTTTTATCCCTGCCTCTTTCAATATCTTTTTTCCAGCGGCAGTCGTCCCTTCCCCTGCAATTAATACCATATCTACCTTTTGACTTTCTTTCCTTGTCTTCATTTTTTTGACATCTTCGATATAGGCTCGTTTATTGCCAAAATACCAAGCAATGCCTTTTAACCTAGCATCTGAGGTAAACACCTTTATTTCAAGAAAATCTGCTTTTTCTCCAGTTCTTTCCTCTGTCGATAATCTCCCTTCGTCAATTCCAAAAATGGCAAATACCTTGTCCTGATTTTCTTCAATCTGCTCTTGGAGAATATTTATCGCACTCATCCGTAAATCCCTTCTATTTTCTATTATTATTAATCTCATTTAACTTATGCTATGTATGAC
>WAKA01000065.1 GCA_015523565.1 Candidatus Heimdallarchaeota archaeon
CAGATGTGTATAAGAGACAGAGTTGCGGTCGAGAAACCACACTTGATTTTAATGAACTGGAGCTCAGATTAGAAGAAATTCGAACGGGCATGTCTTCCAGCAAAAAATTCGGAAGAGGAGTGACAAAATCATGGTTTCCACTTGTTGGAACTATAGGAAATGAGGCACAAGCTATGCCTGCATTTTCCGAGCCGCAGATGATCTGTGCAAGATGCCTCTTTCTCGTTCATTTTCTTCCACAAATAACACACCTTATGCAAGGGAAGCTTGTTGTATATCAATCAGACAATTTTGCAATTTCAAGGAAATTGGTTAAAAGCAACCTGAAAAGGTTTGAGGATATCTTCAATGCCGCAAACCTAGATACAACAATAGATATAATCGGAAAAAAAGACCCTCCAGGTCATATAATCATTCAATTGCTTGACATTTTACGCCAGTACACAGATGAATTGAAAGGATCAACACTTATCATTTGGAAGTTCAGCAATTCAAATCAGGGATCAGAATGTGAGACCCTCTTCCTTCCCGACAGGACTTTGAATTTTATCCGAGCATTGAGCCTAAAATCTGATTTTGATGCAAAAAAGGAAATAGAGAGATTTGTAAACTCCGAACAAAAGCTTTTCAAGCATCCGAGTCGTTTTCTTCTTGCGCGAATGGTCAAAGCGGAAGATTACGAGGGATTTTACGTAAAATCCAATGTTGAACCACCAAATATTGATTTCTACAATTTTTATCAGATGTATTTCCTCGGCTGGACAAGAGTCCATCTGTCAGCTGTTAAAGAGATAACAGACAAACTAAAGAGCAATAAGAAACCAAAAGACCTAAATCGAATATACAAGGAATGGAACACTAGAAACGTTCTGGATCAAGTGTTTCCAATTGCCTTAAAGCTTCAATTTTCTGGAAAAATCAAATCCCAAGTATTGTTGGATCTGTTTTTTTCAGAAAACATCAAAGGAGAACGGAGAAACTTCCTAGCTTTGCTTAAGTTCTATTTACATCCAAAACAGCAAGGAGATCCAAACAGCAAATTGAAACCCAAGACAGCTCTAAAAAGAGCAATCCCCGACAAGATACAGGACAAGATAGGACTTGTTTCATTACTGATGGATAAGTACATCAAAAAGAGGAAAATAGATAGCTCTGCCAAAACAGAAAAGTTTCTAAATGAGGTAGCAAGATATAGCCGCGAAAATATTCGAAACATATACCTTTCTGTTTCTAAAGAACTGGCAGGACTAACCTTCGAGACCTACCACCAACTGTTGGAAGGCATTAAAAGAGCAGAACTTCTCTATCTTTTCAGAATTGTGACAGTAGACATCCTACAAGAAAATAAATCATCAATCAATTACCAACTCCCAAAAATTCAAGATTTCAGCGAACTTGTCAAACAAAGTGGGCTTTCTGAACAGGTCTGCAATTCATTGGTTCAATACGCAAAAGTTAGAGAAACAAAAATCGGAAAGAAACGTTTCTTTAGGGAAATGGATGGAACCCTAAAGGAAGGAAAAATAAATTCTGACAACCTAATGAATCAGATCAATGAGAGATTACAAAATGAACTTGAAGAACCCATGCTCATTCCAGAAAGTGACTGGTTTGATGCAGGGGTCGAACAACAAAATTTTTCATGGAAGTTCCTGAGGTTCAAGCTTAGGATCTTCTTCTATCAGTTCAGGATATGGACTGAAACAACCACAACAAAGGAGGAATAAGATGACAAAAAGCATCAAAGACATAGTCGGTCGAAAAACCACACATATCAACGGCGCATTCCTCATCCACGCACCAGGATCATTCCTTAACGGAGCTGGACTTGGTTCGGGGGAGGATAAGAACACATCCACTGTCAAATCATTTTGGCAGAACAAAAAGAAAATACCCTATGTCTCTTCACAGGCATGGAGAAGGTGGCTTCGAAACACCCTGATTGAGGAGACAGGCTGGCCGAAAAGTGAAATTGAGGCCATTGGATGGAACAATGACGGAAGCACCAACAAGGTAGCGGGACAGCTTGATCCGATCACATACCCAGAAGATGATATCTTTGGCTATATGTTCGCCTCTGGAAAAGATGTCAACCCCAAAGATGAAAGGATCAAAAGAGAACACATTCCAGAAGAACAATTGGTACGCCCTTCTGCATTCAAATCATCGATTTTGCGAGGTATCGACGGACTTGTTTCAATGACTGAGGATCAAGGG
Source organism: Candidatus Heimdallarchaeota archaeon (assembly GCA_015523565.1). Lineage (GTDB taxonomy): Archaea > Asgardarchaeota > Heimdallarchaeia > Heimdallarchaeales > Kariarchaeaceae > WAKA01. The sequence goes on from WAKA01000065.1 coordinate 2,218, forward strand.
TTTGTCCATCTCAATGACGACACCCCGCTTCCATATACCACGGAATTCTATGCCGCCGAGCTTATGGCCCTTTTCTCCTTGGAAGTCTATAGGCTTGGAATATTTGAGAAGAAAGGAAAGACCTCTTCTGAACTGGATCCATACCTGAAGGATAAGCATTCAGATAAAGTGGAGGTAATGGAACATCCAATTTATAGCAAAGGTGAAATTGTCAAACGCAAAGGTGACCTTAAAAAATATCAGAGCGAAGTTGCAGGTGAATTGATCAAGGCAATTGCAAGACTGAATGGAGGTGCAAAGATGGCACAATTCGGAACAAGCCTTAACCCATCATTGATGATGGTTGCTGGCATGACCGTAGGCATCGTACCATTTGAACACCTCATCGGGAATGAAAACGGCAAACCCAAGCTGAATTTGCAGGGACTCAAGGAATTAATAAGGGATTACAAGGACAGGTTTACAACCCCGTTCTACATTGGAATGCTCAGCGGCTACCTCGCAAATGAAGATGAAGTCAGGAAGCTTACTGAAGTGGAAAGCATCAAAGTCGTGATTGATACACCAATCCAAGTCGCGGAGATGCTTGCGGCTGAATTGAACTAGGAGAGATAGCATGAAGGTTGTCTACGCGAGGCTGACAGGAATAAGCGCATCCTTCAGGATCGCCTATACCATTTCTGGAGATCAGCTTTCGCTGACAGTCCCCCCATATAGCACAATTTTAGGAATGCTAACCTTTGCCAAAGATCAAGAGGTTCGCCCTGAGCACACACGACTAGGGTTCAGATACACATACCAAGGCACTGCAAGAGACCTTGAAAAGTTCCATAGGTGGGAACGAAAGGACAACGGACAATACGGCTATAACAGGACTGCCGTAAGAAAACGAGAGATGCACCTTTTCCCAGAACTGGAACTTATTCTCACCAACGTGGAATTCGAGGACGTGATTGACCGCCCTCGCAGAACACTGTATCTTGGCAGATCACAAGACATTGCGGCAGTTGAGGAACTCAAAATTCTGGAGGCTGTGCCTGTGGAAAAAGGAAGACTACATGGAACCTTGCTCCCTATCGAACTTGGTAAACCCCTGCCTGCAAACGGAATGATCTATAACCTGCCAGAATGCTTTGATTATCAGGAGGGAAGAGTCAGAAGACCACAAAACATGAGAACATTTCTTGCGCTTCCCCAAGAGGAGCAGGAAATTGAATTCCCAAACCTATATTGCCTGCCTGATCTGAACCACAGAGTGTTTTATGTTCATGAGTGGAAATGACATGTTTGACGACGGCATTTTCGGGACAGAGGATATTGAGCTTTTCGACGACGACATTTTCGAGGCAGGGGAAATGGAGCTCTTCGAAGTAGAGGAAACAAAGCGAGAAGAGGAAGCAAAGCAAGAATGCAAGTTCGAAGAAGGAACAAAAGAACCCCTAATGGCAAAAAGCAAGAACAGGGGGGGAACTGATCTCGTCCAACACTGCATCGAGGCCGCCTCCGCCGCACTGACTGCCGCTACAAGAATCATCATAGAAAAAAACCAACAGGAAGACGTGTACAAGTGCAGTTTCATCGGCGCATTGCTACACGACCTAGGAAAAGCGGCCGCAGGATTCCAAGAGATGATCAAGCGCCAGGATCATCCCAGTTGGCAAGGGAGAAGGCATGAGATCCTGTCCGCGGCAATCTTTGTCCATAACTTTCATAGGCTACCGCCATACATGGAAAACCCAACACGATTCCTGGCAATCTACTTGGCAATCATCACACATCACAAACCATACCGAGAAAAAGGCACAACGTGGCCAAATTCAATAGATGAGAACCAGTGGCCGCCATATGCACAATTCAAGATTATGTGGAAGCAACTTCTTTGCAACAAGGAATTGCTCCAAAATGATTGGAAACGAATTGTCAGGTTACTAAGGGAAGATGCATGGACCAACCAACTAATTGAGGAAAAATGGATTCCAGAGACCCTTGACATCCCTGAAAAAATTGAATGCTTCAAGGATTTCATTGAGGGCAAATTAAAAGGGAATGGAAATACCATTCCCAATTATGCCTATAAAAGAGGGATTGTCGAGGACAATTTCCCCAACGGAATTGATAGGTTCTTCATCAGCATTGTCAGATCCCTTGTCACTGTCGGCGACCACCTGTCCAGCGGAAACAATAACTATGTGCCCGCAACACCAGACCTCAGCAAATACAGCATTGTCCCGAAAGGTGCATCACTGCGCCCTTTCCAGCAAAAGGTCGGAAATTTCGGCACAGTCATGCTTCGAGCACCGACAGGATCAGGAAAGACCGAAGCCGCCTTCAATTGGCTCAGATGCAACCAGAAAAACGTTGAGGGGTTTTCTCGCATCTTCTATGTACTGCCAGTACAGGCATCCATCAATGCCATGTTTGAAAGGTTTTCAAGGTTCCTTAAATTCAACAAAGGATACAGACTTGTCGGACTTCACCATTCGCGTGCGGCAAATGTGTACTTCCATCTTCTGGAACTGGAACTGACCAATATTGGCATGAAACTTACAAAGAAAAAGCAGATCAAGGCAGTGGAGCAACGCGTGAACGAACCACCCATTTCCGTGGATAGCCAGAATGGAAAAACCTTTTCATCTTTCATACTGGACAATCCAGAATGGAAAAAATTTTTCGGAAAAAAGGTGGGGCAGGTTCTGTCCTATGCGGCAAGCGACATGGCAAGGCTTGCGCAGGAAATCTTCTATCCAATCAAGGTGACCACCCCCCACCAACTGCTCAAGGTTCTCATGCAGGGAAAAGGATGGGAACCAACGGTCTGCGATTTCACAAAATGCCTTGTCGTGTTCGACGAAATCCATTCCTATGACAGCAATATGACTGGACTTATCCTTAACCTCGCAAAAACATTGATACGACAATTCGATGCAAAGGTGCTCTTCATGTCCGCAACATTCCCCGACATGCTCAAGAAACTGATACTCGAACATGTCGATGGAAACATCAAGTTTCTGACACCAGACAGGAATGACCCCATCGACAAAAAATTCCTTGAACGCAAGAGACACAAAATCACAATTCACAAGGAAACTGTCCATGAGCTCATCCCAATCCTTTCAAAAGAAATTGACAGGGCAGAGAGCACGCTGATAATCTGCAACACAGTCAGGGATGCCCAGCAAGCATACCAGACCATCAAAGAAATGTTCCCGCATAAGGAAGCAGTCCTACTACATTCACGGTTCAAATATGGAGACAGGCAAAAGAAAGAGCAAAGGATCATTGGGCAATCCAACAAGGGAAAGATATTGGTCGCCACGCAGGTGGTTGAGGTAAGCCTTGACATAGACTATGAGCTTGGCATCATTGCACTTGCACCCCTTGATGCACTTGTCCAAAGGCTGGGTCGGGTCAACAGGGCAGGTAAAAGACCCATCGCCAAGCCAAATGTGCATATCACACATCAAGGAAAGTTTGCCCATCTGATCTATGACAAGAACCTTCTTGAAAAATCCTTGGATTTACTCACAAGGCTTGACGGAAAGGAACTTACCGAAAACGACCTTGTTGATCTCATAAATGAACTCTATGACGAGGAATTCTGGAAGAAAACAGGGGAAACCACCTTCAACAATGCCATCAACTACGGCAGAATCTCAAATTTCAAAGACACCATAATCCCTGGAACATACAAACCATGGATAGACCAAATCATTGAAAGCAAGGAAAGAACGACAGTTGATGTTGTGCTCCAAACAGATTGGGAGATGTACAGCAAGCTTGCCAAGAAAGGTTCCCTGAAAGCGGCAGACCTGCTCATCCCAACCTATGTCAAGAAGAACCACATCATCAGCCCCCCAAAGGGACAGAAGTTTCGAAACCTACCGCCAGTACTCAAAAGCGAAATTTGTGACTATTCGTTCGAGATGGGACTAACCCTTAAATCATCAGAGGAGAAGGAAACACAATGAGATTCATCCAACGCTTCCAGTTCTTTATTGACGTGCCGACTGATTTCAGAATCGGAGGATTCACAGGAAAGGTCTCACAAGGGGCAATGCTCACCTACCTCAAGGACAAAAATCCCAATCTTTGGGAAAAAATGCATGAATCCAACCATGAAAGACCCTATTCGCTATTCCCCTACACCAAGATCTCCAACGGTGCCACTATCGGAGTTGCCACAACGGATGACGAGCTTTCACAGACCATCCTCAGAATAATCGTAGAAGATGATTACGGTAAAATCAGGTTAGTGGACCATGAATTTCCAGTCTATCAGGTACAGTTCAACAAGGTGAACCCAGTTCCGCCAAAACCCCCAGAAAATGGATCGGGGTTTGCCCTCAGGTTCCAGACGCCAGCTGTCTTCCCTGATCCAAACCGAAAACGAAAGGTGAACCCATACCTCAACCTCCAAAAGCTTTGGCATACCACCAAGAAAACATATGAAATGATCACAGGAGAGACGCTCGACGAGAACCTGCCCCAAAGGATTGAAAAGCAGGTTGCCGTGACAAACTTCGAGCTAAAGTCACGCAGGGTCAGCATAACCAAGACCGCAAAAGTGTTCGCCACCACGGGCTACCTCAAGTTCATCGTTGAGGACAATGAAGGACTGGATTACCTGTACCGACTCGTCCAGACCATGGAGCATTGGGGCATCGGAGGCAAAAGAGCCATGGGCTTCGGAAAAGTCAAGGTCAAATACTTCAAGAATTAGGATCTAACCTTCCTTGCTTCATCCCGTATTATTTGAAGATCAACAATACTCTTTGGAAGATAATCCTTCCCTTCTTTTCCCAATACAACAATAAGGGGAAAATGCCCCGCGAGCCCATGGAGAAATGAAACAAGACAAAGAGACAAGGGGGAAAATCCAGGAGGTATGATCAAATATTGCCCAGTCAGCAAATTATCGCCAATCGTATCATACATTTCCTCAACCAATTTTTGTGAATGTTCAATCAATTTGTCCAGTTTTGCATCACCTGGGTTAATGTCATAGATTTGGTGCCGACGGATACCAAACTTCTTCTCTAACTTTTCAATTGCGCTTGGAACAAGGCTGTGACCACTCATGTTGATTAAGGGCAATCCCTTGAATTGAGAATGCTTACGAGATAAAAAACCTTTAAGCTTTTCAGCGATCTTCGGAAAACCCTTTTCAAAGGCAAGGGTCGCAGTCTTCATAGCTATTTCCTCTGCCATAAGTGAAAATTTCAATAGGAAAAATAAGCATTGCGCATCATTAAGTAACAGTTTCAACCTAATTTTGGGATTCTCACTCAATGAGACATTCTTGATATATTGACTGGTGTATCATCCGTGCTTAGTTTCAACCTAATTCTAGGATTCTCACCCAATGAGACCTTGCGGTGCGAAAGGGTGATCAGAAATGTTGATAATGTTTCAACCTAATTCTAGGATTCTCACTCAATGAGACCTTTTTAAATCCAAGCTAAAGTTCAAGGCACACGAGGTTTCAACCTAATTCTAGGATTCTCACTCAATGAGACCTGTGAAGTATGATATCGGTGGTTATTTACCTGCCGGGTTTCAACCTAATTCTAGGATTCTCACTCAATGAGACAACAAAATTAAGTTC
>WAKA01000066.1 GCA_015523565.1 Candidatus Heimdallarchaeota archaeon
TATCATGACATTGTGCTTAAATAACTGAGCAAAATAATTGCAAATTATTTGAAAGAAAAGAAAATAAAAAAAATCAAATGAATTCAACGGTGGATCTTTGGAGAACTAATGACATTTTAGATTGATTTACTACAAATTCACTAAATTCAGGCATAAAAGAAATTATCTTTGGGGTAATAACAAAATCTAGACCAAAGGCTGTTTCAAAAACGTAATAAGGTTGCTCAATTGCGGCATTATCATAATAGAAGAAGTAAAACTTTTGTTCTGGCAATTCCAATTCCAAAGTTGCTTTCAATTTGATTTCCGAGTTATCAATATTAAAAACAAGAGTTTTCTTTTGTGTTTTCCGAGGCAATTTGAGAACCGTTATTCTTTGTGTAATCATCTCTTCAATTTGGTCAAAAATATACCATTCGAGACATTTTGATGAGCATACTGGAGCAGAAAACCGCTTTTTCAACAGAGTTGCCAAGTTATATATGTTGTTGCATCCTTTGCATGTATAATAAAAATAACCATTTACATCAAATGGTGGAATAAAAACTTCAAAACCATTACTTTCCCCATTAATCAAATGTTTCATGGAATGGGAGATGTGATGCAATTCTTCAAGCGGTAAATTTTTATTATTTGATTGCCTTTGTGTGGTTTTTCTTATTTTTTTCTTTTTCTGAATGGTTAATTCTTTGCTATCCCAACCAGACCATGTGGAAATCATTCTTGCAACTGCTTGTGCCATTGGGGGAGGTACTGCATTGCCTATCCCTCGATAAAGTTTATCCAAAGGTATTTTATACTCTTCACGGGTTTTTTCCAATATAGATATGTAATTTGGAGGGAAACCTTGAATAGTTGCTGCTTCTTGCCAAGAAAGGGGGCGGTTTTCATCAAGCAGTGCAACATCAGGGGATATAATCCAGTCATAGATAAAACGATCATCCGTACTGGGATGCTTCTTCATTCGTTTTCCTGAAGGATGTAAAACCATTGCCCTTTCTGAAGCCAATATCGTATATGACGCTTCAGTTAGTGTTTTTTTTCGGTTTCTTGACCTGAAATGCCAAGGTTGGCTATTGTTATGAAAATCATAATAATCCATTCCTGCTTTGAAGACCCTGCCAAAAATGGGTTGAAGACATTGACCCAATGTTTTTCGTTCAGTTTCATAAAAAGAGTGTATTTTCTTGAAAAATAAGTGATTATCATAATTTCTCCATTTTGGATCACTTTCAAAGACTCGTTTGTGAACACCTACAAAAATTATCCTTTCGCGATCCTGTGGTACTCCGAAATCACTTGCAATTAAATGACCGTAATAAACAGTGTAAGAATTATCGCATAAAGCGCTGAATTCCTGAACCATGTCATCGAAGAATTGCCCTTTAAAATACTGCTTCGTGCCTGGGACATTTTCTGCAACAAAAAATAAAGGCTCAACATATTCTACGACTTTGGCAAATTCCAAATATAGCTTGTTTCTTGGATCATCAGATTTTCGGGGGCCTGCAGAACTAAAACCTTGGCAGGGATATCCTCCAATAACCAATGAAGCAGGTGGAAGCTCTGACAAGTCGAAATCCTCTATTTTCATTTGGCGGATATCTATATTCCCGTCGGAATTGAAAAATCGGTCATAAATTTGACAGGCTGTTTTCTCGTAATCAATCATGAATAAGGTCTGAAATCCTTCAAGCTCAAACCCTAGATCGAGTCCACCTATTCCTCCAAAAAGAGAGATCACTGTCCTTTCGTACCTCTCTTTTAACTGTTCCATACATGATTCTTGTTTCTTTAATTAAAAAAGGTCTGTATTTTGGAACTTTATTGTGGTTTTGGAACAGTTTGGGTACGATTGAAAAACAAGACATGAAATTCTACTGAACCGAATACTCTAACCCCTTCCACACAACCTTTTTCTTACCATAGACCAAAATAAAAGATTTCATGATTATATATTGATAAATATTAAAGTAAATTGGAAAGAACACCATATGCCATGTGATTTTCTTTGAAAGTTGATACTCTCCAAAAATACATACCAATGAATATGTTGCGTATCCCACGGCGGCAGATATGAAAAGTAAATTCCTGCTTGATGGCAAATAATATCCTGCTATCAAGAGGATAAACCAACCAGTTGCCCAAACATGGACAAGATTGACACGTAAGAAAGGACCAATTCCCAATGTTTTTGCACCTGCGGCAAGGTTTTTTGAAAATCCCTCTACAAGTTCTGAAAATTTGCGGTACATCCTTACGCTTACGAGATTTGGCACATCATAAATGGCAGGAACAATCCCCACTGAAGCGGATGCGGACGCCAATTCCATGTCTTCAATAACTGCATTCCTGACTTTTTCATGTCCTCCTATTTTCACATAGGCATCCCTTGTGAACATGATAAACTGACCGTTAGCCATATACCTACCTTTTGATCCCCTTGCACCCAAAACAGACATTGCAACCATCTGAAAAATAATGACAAGCGTATATTCCCAAAATTTCTTCATAACCAATTTTGTAACTATAGTAAGAAACCCATCCGTTTCCTTCAACAATCGAGGAACCAATACCCTCAAGGTGTCTTTGTTATGAATGGTATCCGCATCAGTAAACAACAAGACAGAACCCGATGCATGTTGAAAGCCCACATGGCATGCCCATGGCTTACCAACCCACCCCTCAGGTCTTGGAGGCTCTTCTATCAGTTTGAAATGTGGAAACTCATTTCTGACAATCTCCTTTGTCCCATCCGTTGAATTGCCGTCCACGACAATTACCTCATAATCAGGGTAATCCAGGTCATCCATTGACTTTAAACAATTCCTGATGTTTCTTTCCTCATTTCTTGCAGGAATGATAATTGAGACTTTTGGATAGTTTTCTAGCCCAATGACCCCTTCAAGTTTCCTACCTTGATCAAGTTGACTGAAAAAGAAAATTGACAGAAGGATGCATAGAAAATAAAATGCCGCAAATGCTTCACCTATCATAAGTTTTTTTCGCGTGGTGCAAAATTTAAGATTTCTTTCCTTTCAAAAATTTTAGATACAACAATGCTTTTGTTTAATGCAACCGCCAAATAAAATTATATACGTTTGGAACAAGGTCAGTGATGAACATTGAGCAAGTAATAGAAAACGGCAAGTTCTCGGTAAAAGAAAAACGCTACGCCATCATGAAAACCAAAAGACCTTTGATGAACGTATTTGCCGCGGTCTGTGATGGCAGGGAAATCACCCTGATAATGGAAGAATATGAGGCAAAACATTCTTTGCCGAGAGACGACATTATTGAATATGATGACGGATGGAGAATCATAACCTTTGAAATGAATCTCCCATTCGAACTGGTGGGGTTCATAGCAGCTGTATCCCAAGGATTGGCACAAAAAGGCATTTCCATTTTTTCCATCTCGGCATTCAGCACCGACCACATCTTAGTCAAGGAAGAGAGGCTGGATGATGCAATCAAGACTTTAGAGGAACTGGGGTTTGAACAAGTCAAGTTGGAGCAAGCACATGCTTAAACAAGTCTGAAATGAAAAAAACTTTTCAAGATAATAAAAACAAATTCAAGGTTATTGGCATACATATGAAAAGGTGAAAAATAAAACATATTGTGATAATTCCTAACAAATTTAGGAAGGACACATATGATTTTATAAAATACGATAATATATTGTTATAAAGTGATACATGATGAAAAGTAGACAAAAAGAATTTGAGGATATACTCAAAGAGACAATGAAAAATCTAGGAGTAGAATTTGTAATAAAGACGAATTTGTAATAAAGACGATGGAGAAAATAAAACCCCAAATGGATTTAATTGAAAGGTATCATCTACTTACAGAACAAAGACATATAACATCTACAAGTACAGGAGCACAAGGCTGATGCCTACGTGGGGAGAAATTCTAAAGGAAGTTGGAACTTATAAGGGAAGGTACTCATCATTAGATTCTATCAGACGAAAATACCTTATTGAACTTCATAAGAAAACGTAAAGAAACATTATCCTTTATGCCACAGCATGGACGACAAATAAAAAAGAAATTCCAAGTAGTGACCTTTCAATTAATCAATCAGATTTACATGGTTTCATGGAAGCGATCCATGCTTGGATTCTCTTACTAAAATATAAAATCAAGATTCAAAAATAAATGATAATAGAATTTCAATAATGGACTTCCAGTTCTCATCAAATGTCAACACATAATTGCATTTAGGACAGATTATACGTGAAATTCAATGTCATGTACAATGCAATGAAACAACAAATAAACAATACAGTAGTTGCATTTCTTGAGAAAATGATTTTTTCATTCGATAACAACTCTTGTTTCATCGCAAGATTTTGATCAGCCCCCATTTTTTCTTTCCTTCAAAGTCTCATAGAGTTCCTCCTCTATTTCATCATTTACAATGATGTAAAGGATTACAGTGTTTAGTTTTCCAGAGACATCATATTCCCATTCAATACGGTCAACAGACCCATAAAATTCTTCAGCCCCAGTCAATTCGTAAATGTCATCAGGGTTACCAACAAGTGTAAATTCATCCTCTGTTCTGGGTAAGGTTTCCAAATCCATTTCGAATTCAAAATCGTTTAATTCTTCAAAATCCAAAGCAACAACTCTTATTTTTACCTTCATTGAATGGTATAAAACACCGTTGAATTGAAAAAATTTATTGGAAAGAAATGGATTTTAGCACACTTTACTGACTTATAGGGATGAGTTTATGAATTGCGAGTCAAAAATGGTATTTGGGTACAGATGAGGAAGGCCAGTGTTGCGATGCAAAGATGAGCGTAATGTCTTACTGATGTACCCATTTCTCAATAACACAATTTGACTTCAACACCAGATACACCAAATGCAGATACATAACTGTTTCCATTTTCATCGATCGTGACAAGAATTGGATCCTTATATCCTGTAATGGAGGATTGAAAACCATATTCAACATTCTCAGGAAATTTGTTACTGATATAAGCCAGAGCAAAGGTTTTGTTTTTATGGGCTACACTATAGCCATCTGATGAATAGACAGATAATCTACCCATTATCCCCCAATTTGTCAGATCAGGGAGGATAACAAGGGAAAAGAAAGAAATGGAGCCAGTCCAGTTGAGTTGGACGAGATTATAACTTGACGTAAAGTTTTTTGGGAATGGAACTTTGGAAAAAGCAGAAAGGAACAAAGTATTGTCGTCCACACCAAGTGTGAATTTATCCAAAGTTTCAGGATTAAGGTTTAATGGGAGTATCTTAGATTGGTTGTCAATATATCTCAGATATAGATTTTTTGCAGTGGGTATTGCCACCGTGATATCTGTTTCGTTTCCCAAAATTTTTGCAGAACCAATATTTTTCAATTCAGTGGTAGTTATGTTCAATGGATGGAAAACTGTCTTTGTAAGTGCAATATGCAACACACCTATGCCTTGATATGATTTTGAATTGAGTTGGAATGGTTTCTTAGGGTTCAACAGGACATATATCGATTTTCCAGAAATGAAAGAAACTTTAGCATTCAGTTTTTCGGCCAAGATAATTCTCTGATATGGTATGCTGTCAGCATTAAAGGAAATAATGTTCAATGGGTATCCTGATGTGTCATTCCCATAGGTTTCAACAGAATGCGGATAAAAACTGGACTCACTACGAAATGCAACTGAAAAGTTTGCATTAGATTCATCAATGAAAATTCTTCCAGATTTTAGAAGACGTAGCGTCCTTATGTTTTTAGAAAAAAGAATCTCACCATTAGATGACAATTTTATGATCTTTAAGACATATCCGCTGGTTGAGGAACCATAAAGTTCTTCAGTTGCATTTTCATTGAAATAAGCCGAGAATAGGATCAGGATACCATTATCCGATGAGATTTTTGCATCTAAAAATCGCCAATCATATCCCATGAGAATACTCCAACGGAGTTGAGTCTTAGATGTGAATGCCGCAATAAAAAAGGGATTGAAGAGCATTTCACTTGGATATGGATCAAGAGTGGTGAAGACAGGCCAAGTTGAATTTGGTCGACCTTTAAAGTCGGAAATTTTACCAATCAATATGGGGTCGCCGTTTTTATCAAGCAGAATTTTTGTTACACTTTCTGTATTTAGTACATCAGTTGAACATAGGTTTGAATTCATATGAATTACAAATCCGACAATGAGAGAAAAAAAGAGGAGTAAAGTGAGCATTATCCATGAGAAAACATATCTCCATTTACCCATTCCAAATCAAAATCAACAGTTTCGACGACTATAAAATATTTTTTCTTTCTTCAATTGATTTTTACCATATTAATAACAGAGAGTAGCAAATGTTCTCTTTACACCAAAGAAAGAAGCATATTGTTGTCCAGTCTCAGAATAATTTACCAAATAAGGGTCATAGGTTCCAAAGGTCTTGGATTGATATGCAGAAGGGGAATTAAAGGGCAATTTTGACCCTAAGCCTGCAATGACGTAAACTCCGTTTTTGTATGTTGCATCAAATTTGTCATCAAACGTATAGGAAAATGAAGAGTAGCTTGGAATACGTCCGAAGATCCCATCCCCTTCAAGATTTGGATTCAATTTCAATACGAAGAAATAGTTTGTTCCGTCCCACTTCATTTCAGTCAGATTGAAAGCAGATGAAAATTTGACTGGAATAGGGTATTCAGAAATTGCAGAAAATATGATCAGGTTGTCTATAATTTTGAATGAGACACTCTTATCATTCAGATCGAAATAATTCAGATCGAAATATAGTTCTGCAGATTGTGAAAAATTGTTCATTCCGTGTACAAACAATGTGTCATTTGTATGCAAGGCAACATAAGAGAATGTTTCATTTGTGGACATGACTGATGTATGAATCCATTTTTCCTCCTTTTTTCCAAGGGTAATTTGTGAAAATTGAAGCTTAAATTTGTCTACAAGTGAAAATTGTAGGATATTGTACCCTTGGGGCACTAATTGATTCAGAATGAGTTGGCTAAATGTCATATTTACAAAGAGAGAAATGGTATCTTTGGAAATAGCAACTCTATAAACCGCGATGTCATAATTAAAGACGTAATCAACAATTGGTACCCCATTCCTGTCGAGCAATAATATTGTTCTTCCAGAACCATAAGATGAAGAACCAAAGCCAAAGGAAGACTGGGGTTTGTAATTCAATATTCCAGAAAATGAAATCAAGATGTTTCCACTTATCTGGTCCACCTGCAAGTTTGGTTTTGCAAATGAATTTGCATAAAAAGAATCGATGAAATCGACATATCCATTTTTGTCCAGTTTCAACACAACTGGATTAACATTATAATCATCAGTTCTTTTTCCATAAGAATTCGCCAAATCTGAATAATTGTCTTGGTTTGTTATGAATAGCAGGACAAGTCCGTCATCGGGGGTTGTTTTTGCTTCTGAAAACCTATTGACATCACCAATGACACGACTCCAGAGAAGATTCATGTCTGGTGAAAATTTAGCGACAAAGAGAGGAGCCTTCATGAACTGATTTTCGTTTGGCAATGGTTTCAATGTTGAATAAATCGGCCAGGTATCGTTAATTTTGCTATTGACAGCCCATATATCCCCTATTATGAAATTATTCCCTTCCTTATCCACCACGACCTTTTTCAATGATTCTTGGTCATCGAGATATTGAGAACAGTAAGTAATTTCTTGATTCAATTGAGGAATTACAATGAAAGAAATCCAAAATGAAAAAATTATGAGAAATGTAAGTACA
>WAKA01000067.1 GCA_015523565.1 Candidatus Heimdallarchaeota archaeon
AGCCACTGCTTTCTCATATTTATTTTCACTCCATTTCTTGACTGATGCAAGGGTTGCAGTAATTGCCCATAAATCAAATCTTACCAGCAAAAGGAGGGGGATTGGGAGGAAATAAACCCACAAATAAATAACTTCTTTCAAATTTTCATTTTGGTTTAGCTCTAAAAGCAGTTTGAGGGCAATCATGTCTGGGATTAACTGAAATAACGCAAACCATGTGCCATAAGGCAATATTCCAATTATCTTAAAAAAAATATATGGGACATAGATTATCAATAGAAAAAGGGGGGGGAACTCCAATTGAAAGTCCACATAGGGGACATACCCTTCCCAAATCCATTGGGCATATTTTATCCAAACAAAATAAATGTCTCCATAATCAAGCAGACCGTCAAAATGCTCATTGGCATATTTCCCTGTTTTCAGCAACAATGTTGAAACCAAAATGATTGAAATCCGAATGGCAATCATATGCCAAAATAATTTTTTTTTGCTCATTCGACAATTCTCAAATTGTTTTTGTCTATTTAATTAGTAAGATATTTTCAGGACGCTCTTCTACTGCTTGAGTGATTCCTGATAATTTTTCTTTTTTGATCTAGCATTGGGATTCTATTCGTCTTATCAATTTGTAGACAATATTCGATATCCTCACCTATTGTATTGGTCTTTTCAATATAGTAGTTCTCATCATGGAATACTGCCGCATGGATTTTTTCTTCTTTAGTGAAAAAGGGTGATTGCTTTCCATTTGCGTTAATAATTTTTGATGCAATCAATTCTGCTGTTACATCGTCTTCTGGAGTTCTTAAATATTTATTTCCTCTTTTTGTTCCAAGAGGGATAATGCTTATCTTGTAACCATTCTTCATATACTCTGTTGCTAATGCTGAAACTGCTGATATGTTTCTAGGGCTTGCCACCCATATCTCTTTAGAGCCAATGGAATTAAGAAGCCCTTGTGTTCCGTTTGTAGTTCTAATTACAACTTTTTTCCCAGCAATTTCATGCCCTATTTTTTCCACTAGGACTGGTGAATTTGTGTAATGAAATTGCTTTGGTTTTTCTCCCGATACTTCCCCAATAAGGATGTCCGCATTTGTTGCAAGTGCCTCTTCTATAGTTGAAACTGGAATGATTTCTTCAACAAAATTCAATAATGCTAATATTGTATTTGACGCTCTGAAAGTATCTATGATTATATTTATCCCTTTTCTTTTTGCGGCTATCTTTGCCCCTGTTGGGAACGGATCTATGTAGAGATCTTGCTCAATTTCCATAACCCTTGTCATGATGACGTTCATAAAAACTTCTAATTATTTTATCGTCTACAATTGTGTTTTTTTCTCTTTTTTTCCATGTCTTGTTCTATCAAAGCAAAATAAATGTATAAAGCAATTTACAAGTTACAAATCATGGATCCACTTCCAGTTGTAATACTTGCTGGGCGACCTCCCGAACGCGATACCCTGATGGAATACGTCAATGTTGACAACAAGGTATTGATTGAGCATAATGGGAAAAAACTCATAGAGACATGTATTAACGCCGTAAGACCATACTCATCACAAATAGTTGTTGTCGGACTTTCACAAGATATTCTTAAAGATCCGTCAATTGAGGTTATAGAGATGGAAGGTGAGCAATATGATAAAATATTTGCCGCGATAAAACATCTTCATTCACACCAAGAATGGTTTACAAATCAAAGACATGCTCTCTTTCTTTCAGGTGACCTCCCCCTTCTTACTCCTCAAATTGTTTCAAGGTTTTTGGAGTCCACATTCCCCCGAACATTTGATTTTTATTATTCAATTGTACCTAAATCTGTTTTTCAATTAAAGGCTCCCTCCCTTCAATGGGGATATATGAAAATAAGGGATGGCGAATTTGCATCTGGTAATCTCATTTTGATTGATCCATCCAAGGTGATTGACAAATATGACATGATCAAATTTCTGTCAACAAACCGTAAAAGCTTTCTTTGGGGTGTATTCAAGGCATCTCCCATTATTTTCCTGAAATTGGTATTTGGAAGGGTTCGGTTGGGTGATGCAGAAAACTTAATGACAAAGATTTTTGGGATCTCCTCAAAATTGGTTGTATCCAGTGATTATGAAATTGCTTTCGATTTAGATCTCCCTGAGCATTATGATTGGCTAAAAAATAATTTTTCTGTTTCCTGAAATTCTCTTGCTCAAATCAAGAAAACTAAAGAAGTTGAATTAAACCATTCTTTTCCCTATTGTTGAATGTAGAAAACGGACATTTCCTATTGCATGATCTAGTGCAATTGACGTTGCAATCTTTTGTTTCCTGAAACTTGATGATCTCTTGTTCACGAAGCACTTCAAGTATCTCCTTCAATTGGTTTTTACTTATCTCTAACTTTCTAGAAAGATGGTTAATTGATATGACCTTGTTTTTTTGAATTTCATGGTAAATTAACGAGAGTCTCATAATAATATCCCCGCGTAAAAAATGAAAATTGAGACAAGATAGGCTATTAGCAAACTATAAAGTACTGAAGCCAATGCCACCTTCTTTCCGAATTCCCGTTTCATTGCAAAAACAGTTCCAAGACATGGAACATACAAGAGGACAAATACCAACAAGGAAAGTAAGGATATCGGTGAATAAAACATTTGAATTCCGTTAATTAAGTTAGATGAGCCATACATCATTCCCAATATGCCAACCACCAATTCTTTTGCGACGAATCCAAAAATAAGTGCGACCACAATCCGTTCATCCCATCCCATTGGCTTGAACATTGGTTCAAATAGTGTCCCCACCATAAACGTAAATGATTTCTCAAAATATTCTTGGTTCTCAAACGCTTGTCTTCCAATATAACCTGTGGGTCCAAATACTGTCATCATCCATACAAGGATGATACCAATCCCCATCCCTTTTCCAACGCCTGTAATAAAATCAAGCAACTGGTTGTACACTGTTTTCAATATGTTCCAAATTGGTGGCTTTTGTAAATCTGGGAGTTCCATGATTGTTGCTGTATTTTGTTCCCTATAGACGAAAGTTCTCAACAACCATATTGTAACTATTGCCACAATTATTCCCAAGAAATACGCCATTGTCACTATCAATTCTGCATATTTTTCTGAGATGACACTTGCAAGGATTATAAGGACGGGAAATCTGGCACTGCATGACATGAAAGGTATGGTCAGAGCCACAACTTTCCTTTCAGTTGGATCATCAACTGTTCTAGTACTAAGTATTGCGGGAACATTGCACCCAAATCCTAAGAGCATAGGGGCTATTGATTTGCCTGTAATGCCAACCTTTGCCAAAAATTTCTCCATAATGAATACTACTCGTGTCAAATACCCTGACTGTTCCATTATCCCTATAAGCAAAAACAAAATGGCAAGTTGGGGAATAAAAACAAGAACAAATCCAATGCCTGCAATAATTCCGTCCGCCAAAAATGAGACAAGTATTCCCTCTGGCATTTTATTGAGAACCAATTCCTGCAGTTGAGCAATCCCTTCTCCTAATAATCCTGAAACAAATCCACCTACTGTGAACGTCAACTTAAATGAGAAGAACATGACGAAGACAAATAAAATAAGCCCTGTCAACGGATGTAACATGAAACGATCCAATTTCTCATATTTTGACTGATCTAAGTCTATTTTTTCATCGTCATATGGAAGGATTGACTCTATCGTTTCATATGTCTTGTCAATAAATCTAATTCTTTCGTCTTCACTGATATCTTCTAGATCCAATTTTGGAATTTCTTGATTTGAATTGCTGGGTGGCGTGAAACCTTCAATAGTTCCAATTAACTTGTCAATTCCTTGACCTGTAAACGCAGAAATTCGCACTACTGGAATCCCTAGTTTTCTAGAAATTGGTTCAAGATTTGTCTGTTGTTTTTTCTTATCTGAAAAATTCAATACCAAAATGATGTTCTTTGTTATCTGAAGAAGTTGAAGTGTAAGAAAAAGGCTTCGTCTCAATCGGGTGATATCTACTACATTCAAATAAAGACATTCTGGATTTTCTCTGACAAAATCACGAGTCACTTTTGCATCCAATGTCTCTGAAAATAAACTATATATTCCAGGTAAGTCCATTATTTCTTTTTCTAGTCTTGCAATCTTCCCTTTTTTTGCCTGTACAGTAACTCCTGGAAAATTTGCAACTTTTTGGTTTAACCCAGTCAATCTGTTGAAAAGCAGACTTTTGCCGCTATTCGGATTCCCGATTAATGCAATCATGTTCTTGGATAATGTTAAACCTTCGTGTTCCAGTGTACAGCAGTTTTTCATTGTGTTGCCTCAACTACCTTTATTTTTTTGGCAATGCTTGCAGAGAGGATAAATGATCCATCTTTTCCTTTTGCACATACTGGACCGTTTCTTATTGCTTGTATCACAAAAATTTTTCTTCCCTTATCAAATCCAATCTCTTTGAGCTTGACCAATTCATGTAATGGCACATCCATATTCTCAATTATATAAGGGATTCCCTTTTTTGCTTCTGATAGGCTAGAGTTTTGCATTGACCTTTCAAGCAAAATTTCGTATTCCCGAAATATAAATATTATATTAAATTCTTCAACAAATCCAAAGTTAATCCATAAATTTATTCGTCTGTCCGAAATTTTTGTATTTGCGTTATTCTATTGTTATCTATTTTATTTATCGTTGACTTATAATCCGAAAACCATTGGGAAAAATGTTCCCAAAAGGATAATTGCCATTACACCTCCCATAAATACCCCATCAAAAGTTCCTGCTCCACCAATTGAAACCATGGGGCTTCCTAAGCTATGTATCTTTTTTAGGTTCATAAGATCTGCCCCGATCAATGATCCCATTGATGCAGTAATATAGATAACCTCCACTAGGTGTCCAACACCTCCTGTAATTGACAAGGAGATCAGGGAAACAAAAACCGAAATTGTGGGTGCATAAAGTGCTGGAAGTGTCACCCCCATTCCTGGCACTAATTTTGCACCTTTGTTTATTAAAACACTCGTGACTGCTAATGGAATGAGAAGGTGGGGAAATGCCATTGGGTCCTTAATAAGCAAAAGGGTTGAAACCAAAATAGGAATTATTGCACCACCGAAATTAATGGCTACAAGTGTTTTCGAATTGATGAATTTTGGCACAATAAAACTATATCCAAAGAATGAGACTGGAATTTTCACATCTATTTTGTAGGTTGATTCGACCGAATAAAGAGGGATATTGACTCCACTTCCTATATAGGACAAAAGAAGGAGAAAGAAAACTGCCTCTGGCGGAAACCCCAATGCAATGAATGCATCTCTTGCGGCAATAAGATACAGTGTCATGATTAAAAATGTAAAAAATGTTGCCTGTTGATGATATTTATATCTTAAGGGATGTTTCGTCATAAGGTGTGATGAAATGCCTTGTAAAAGAATGTTCTTCATTCCATTAAGATATTATGGAAAAAATGCAAAATAATTTTGTAGAATTTGCCCTTCTACAAGGAAAAATAACATATTTGATAATGTAAAAAAAATACTTAGGTTCAGAGGTTTTCAATATGCAATCCCCCATTGATATTCAACCTTCAACCCTTTCAGAATTTTCTGATTCATATGATTTGCGTTTCAAGTATCATCTTGCTCCATTAAACCTTGAGAATGATGGCTATACAATTATTAATCACTGTCCCCAAACTGGTTCAGTAATTTTTGGTGATGAAGAGTATTTTCTTGAACAATTTCATTTTCATAGTCCGAGTGAGCACAAGATCAATGGCTTCCAATTTCCTTTTGAGATGCATTTTGTTCATAAGTCTACAGACGGTTATTTTTTGGTTATTGCCGCATTGTTCGGGATAAAATATCCATCCATGCTTTTAACCCAATTTTGGGATAATCTTCCTCCAATCTCCAAAAGCTTCAAATCAGAAAGAAAATTGGTTTTGACAACCTCTCTCACAAGAGTGGAGGGGTATTTCCATTATATGGGCTCCTTGACGACCCCTCCTTATACTGAAGGTGTCAATTGGATAATTTTGGATACAATTTTCACACTTTCTGATAATCAACTCCAAAATTATAGAAACATATTCGGGAAACCGACAAATAGAGAGATTCAGCCTGCAAAACCAAAAAGTGTTGTTCATTTTGGTGATCGCGGTGATCTTTCTCGCCTATTAAATATCGGTGATATTATAGAAAAGAAACCATTGGATACTCTTTATTCCATTCTATACTAAGGATTTTCCTTCCATGATGCAATATATGTTGGACACCTGCAAACACTACAGAGCACAAATTGGTCTTTTGATGGGGTTGCATCCGAAAGGGAATTGCCACAATTGACACAGGCAAAATAAAAATCTGGAAAAGTAACTGATGCTTGCTGATCCATTTGTATGAATTTCTCAATTACTTTTTCAAGAAGTTTATCTGCGACTGTCCTATCAACAGTGTCGATAGTGAGTTTTGCAATCATGAATGTGTCTGTCTTTATGTCCGAGTATTCTGTAAGTATTGCTTTATTGTCAAAATTACCTCCCCACACTGTAGTCTCTATATTGTAGCCATCGAATTCCTGTTTTGAATTGAAGACAACGGGGACTTCTTTAAGAACTTCCTTTAATATGCCTGATGCATCATTTTCTGTATAATAGTTAATTGTAGCTGTTGTAGAGTGAATCCGTTTTGATTTCGCTTCAATCTTGAACTCGTCAACTAAGTTATCTGCACTTAATTGCCTCTTATTGATTGCCAAATTTGTTGCCGCAAGCTCATCAAGTTTTTGCATGTATTGTGAAATTGATTTCTCTAATTTTCCGAAGTCATATTCCACAACATTCTCAAAGTATTCTTCATCATAAGCTCCTTTTACCACTCCCTTTTCTAGGCACATGTCAAAGAAACGGGGCAAATCTTCCAATTCTAGGTTGATTTGAGAAGCTATTTTATCAATCTTGATTTTTGTCTGGTTTTTGACTAATTTCAAAAACTTTTCAACTCTCATGATCATGGATTTTGCTATTTCATGTTCCTTACTATAAATGATGTAGCATGGAATGCCTTGGTCTGTTTCCAGTTCTGCTATTATCTCTCTAACCATGTTTATGTTATCTTGGGTTATGGGTATCTCAAAGTTCTCGAGAACGTCTTTAAGCAAATGGTCATTGCCTTTTGAAGCCTCATCAAGCAACCATGAAATGATTCTTGAAAACAAATGAGATTTCTCATAGATACCTTCATAGGTTACAACAATGTTTTTGCCTTGAATATGGTCGACAAGGAAGTTTCCAAGTTCTTCTCTGCGTCGTTTACTCAATTTCGCCCTTCTTTTCAGCAATGCCATGAAATCTTCATAGTTTACTTTCTTTTGTTTTTGAAATATGTTCAATGTTTCCATAATTGTGTCTTCTGTGAAATACAACAAAAGTTCCAATCCCTGAAAAACAAAAACACCGGATTCATAACTCAAATCAATAAATATTTCCTTAATCGCTGATTCAGGCACATTATATCTTGTTTCAAATTCATTTTGGGAATAAATTCCTGGTCTCTTTGTAATTGTGTCATATATTTTCCTTCTAAGATAGGACGGTTTCATAAAAATCTCTTGATCTTTTGTAAGAATATGCCCCCGGCTGACCAAATAACTGGCAATAGATGTCAATTCCACATCTGGAAGGAATTTCTTGAACTCGTTGAGTTTACCCTTGTTTTTTCTGTCAAAATGTTTCTTATAGACTGGATAAATTAAATCAAAATCTCCAGTCTTTCCTTTTGCAATGCTGAATTGATCACTTCCACAATTGGGACACAGTTGTTTTTCTCCCTTTTTGAATAGCATTTCTGTCCCACAATTTTCGCAAATCATATTGATGACACTGATTTCTGAGGTTTCCGCTAAAGACAGTTCACTTATTTGGTCAATATGTGCCAAGGGGATTGTTTCAACAAATTTCGGATTGAGTGTGATACTTGCCTCTTCATCTTTTTCAATATTCATCATGGCCCTGAATAAGTCAAGCACTTTGTTAACTGCCTTATCGTTTTTCAATGTCTCTGATGAATTAATCAGGTTCTCAAACTTCTGAAGAATGTCTGAATGCCGAATTTCAGATCTTTCAAGCCGGTTTGCAGATGTTTCAAATAATTCGTCCTTATTTATCCCATCTACCACTTCCTGCTGAAATAATATCTTTGTTGGTCGTTTTAATGACTGTTCATACAGATGATGAATTAGTAAATTATGTGCCAACTGTCTGAACCCTGCCCTCCAATTCCAGCTTAATATCCTTGCACCTGTTTTCATTTCAAACAGGTCATTGTTGTCCACATAGTCATAAATATCACAGACTTTACTTTTGTACTTTTCACAAAACGCAGGATGCTTTACAATTGTACATTTAAGACAGGTATCTGTGAAAACTCTTACCTTAAATTTATTTTTCAACCTCGATGGAATCTTAATGATTCCGTATTTTACCACAAGATTTGGTTCCAATATGGTGACATTTTCATCAATCAAGACATCTCCATAAATCAGGCTTCCATACATTGTCACATTTTTCAAGGCTGCTTTCCCTCTTTCATCTTTTGAAATCCCTGCCCTTACTTTTCCTCCGACCAATAGCATGTCTTTGGGACTAATGTTGAGTTTTGAAATGCCATAGATGTCCCCTCGTACGATCATATATCCACATTTAATTTCAACAGCTTCCCCAATAATATTACCAACAACGATTATTGCCCCTCCCTTATCTCCTGAAATAGTTATTTTCCCTTCTGAAGTTATGTCCCCTAATATTACTGTTGGGTTTTCTTGGGTGCCTGAGTAAATTTCAATGGATTTCAATGAATACATATTGCCATTTACAAAACACCCTGATCCACACGTGATTTTGGAATTGGCGAACATA
Organism: Candidatus Heimdallarchaeota archaeon; assembly: GCA_015523565.1. Lineage (GTDB taxonomy): Archaea > Asgardarchaeota > Heimdallarchaeia > Heimdallarchaeales > Kariarchaeaceae > WAKA01. Next base: position 8,911 of record WAKA01000067.1, read on the forward strand.
TCGTTTCCCACTTTAGCATTGGCACCAACCTCTATTACATTAAAATTCACAATAGGGAAAATTCCCTTATACGTTTTATCCAATGAGATATTCCCTTTAACCTCATCAACATGGGCTCCAGATTCGTTGTGCAGTTTTTCCTTGCTAAGCATTGAAACCATCCTCCAGATAGAATTTCTTGATTGCTGTCTTTCTTATCTTGTCTTTTTCAAGCATTGCAATCTCTTCTGCCAGTTTTTCATTTTCACTAGAAACCATGATATCATTTATCCTAATGAATTGCTGTATCTTTGGATCGTGAATATCTTTTACAATGGTGCTTGTTCGTTCCGCCAATGGCATGAGATTATTGATTTTTTCTGCCCTGCTTGGCAGGGTGTTTGTATCTGCAATTCCTAAGAAATTTAGCGTTTCAACCTCAAAAAGATTTACCTGTGGCGGAGATTTATAGTGTTTTTCTGCACCGTCAACCTTTTCATAGACAACAACAGGCACAGGCACTGTCAATATGAAAATATCTCCTTCCTTCAATTCCTGTGAAACTGGTAGCATTTGGTTGACATATAGGTCTTCAATTTTCTTGTAAAGCCTCTTGCGTTCATCTACAAAAGCTGACAGGTTTTCAGATCCCACCTTCAATATTTCTGTTGACTTTTCTGATCTAAACGAAAAGAGTGTTCTTGTTTCTTGAATTAACTCCCTTTCATCGTCTTGTGGATCTATTCTTTCAATGAAATCTTTTACCCTGTCCCTTCTTTTAATGATCCCTTTTAGTGATTCAAGTTCTGCATGTATCATGTTCCCAAATTGTTTGATAGAATCCAATATTCCCTTGACAAAATCCCTTAGGATATCTGTTTTTGCACTTACCAATTTCAGTTCTGTTTCTCTCAGAACCTTGCTTTCTATTGCGGCAATTTCTTCAGCCTCAAGGAGGTCTGCCTCTGCATTGATGACACTCAATGCCTTTTGCACTTTTGTCTGTATTTCCACCGATTCATTTATTGTTCTCAGTCTTCTATCCAAGTTTTTCTCCATCTGCTCAATTGTTTTCTCAAGACCTTGAACCGCACGTTCCACTGCTTTTGTTGCGTTTTTTACATCTTTTGTGGCTTGAACCACATCTCTTATTGCACGCACTTCACTCATTTTTCAGCCTCCTCATAAGCTTTTCATCTCCCTAAGCTTCCTTTTCTCCTTTTCCAGCTTGGCATATGCTGAAACATATTGGCGTTTTGCATTGATCAGGGCCGTTTCCAACGGTGAAATTGAAGATTCCCGTTGTTGTTTTGTCGTCTTGAATGAATTGACATTTCTCACTATTACGTCTGATTTCTGTTCTATTTTTTGCAGATTCTCGAAAAACACTGTATTGTATGTAATTCCCAACGGAAGCATTGAACGCGGCAATCCGATAGCCTCAGTTGTATTGCTGCATTTTTTGCAAACAAATTTGTCCCCTTTCTTCTTCATTCTTGGTAACTGGTCTTTTAATTGGACATAAACGTATTCTACTGGCAAGTCATGGATCAACGAGTTGACTGCCTCCTGAATTCTTGTCCGTTCTTGTGGAAATGCGTTGTATTTTTCTTTTATGTCATCAGACGTATTGGAATCATATGTGGTCATAAAAATTGGATCATCAATTACTCCCAATAAAATACGCTCTTTTACCCACTGCCTCAAATCCAAATCTATTTTCAGCGATTCAATTTTGTCACGGTATTCCTTTGTTTCCATGCATGGTTTACAGAAAAATATGTTATTGAATTCGAGATATGTCATCCTATTACTGGGGATGGTTAACTGTATCAGTTTTGAAATTCCCTCTAGAATATCATTCAAATTCTCTCCTGTTGTTGACACTATGTCTGAAACGATATCCGCAAACTCAACAATATCCTGGCCCAGTACCTCTTCTTGCCATGAATCCAAACCTTCCACCCAATTTGTGATTTGACTTGGTGAAACTGCAAAATTTAAGCTATGTTGCTGCGAAAACGCGTCCAAGTCATTTTCCAATAATTTTTGTTCATGAAAGGAAATGTTTTCCTTATTGGAAATTAAACTAATTATATTTTCCACAATTGGAGAAACCCCTGTGATTGTAGGGACATTCAACCTATACCTTTTAAGATTTTTTTCTCCTGTTGCGTATATGAATGGATTTGCATCCACCTCGATTGGCTTTTCAATCAACTTTTCCTTGAAAATAGATCGGGAATACTGTGTTTGGTGGATGTTCCGGATTTGTTCTGAAGAATTGCTTGTTATCAGTCTTTCATAAGTGTTCACAGCGTTACCTAACCTTTTCAGGGAATTGAGCAGTGCATTATTGTCCACATAGCTGGGAAAGATGAACTCTTCCGTTTCCGATGCATTTCCATCAATGAAAATTAACCCTCTTTTCATTTGCTTTACCAAAAATGGATAGTTAATGGTAGTTAATGTTGTAATTTTTCTCAACGGAAGAAGTGATGATTTCTTTTTATGATAATATCCAAAAAAGGCAAGCGCAAATGCAATTCCTGTTAATGCAATCCATATCCAATAGTCAACTGCCCTTTCCAGCAATATTCCTACTAATAGCAATAAAATTCCAATTCCTACAGTTTGGAATTGTTTTTTTCTTAATTCTCTGTATCTCTCATAATATTCCTTGTTTGCCTTTTCAAGCGCATATCCATAGAGGTATTTTTTGCTTTCATGTTCGTTCAAGGCAACATAACTTCCTCCATGTATCTCATAAACTGCACTTTTCAACTGGATAAAGCCATCTATGTCGTTTTGTCCCACCTCATCCCCTCCTAACTATTTTTTGGTTTCCAAGAGTGTAAATCCTGAACAATCTACTGTCTCGTTCCATCAATCTGTCTATCACTTGAGAAACTTCCACAATGTCAAGACCATGATCTCTTGCAAATTTCCGCAAATCGATATACCCAAACTCTTCCAATACTCTTTTCATCTGGTGATCCCAGTCTTTCTCATTTTCAAAAATTTCTTGCATTATTTCCTGAACTTCTTGAATTGTCTTGTCCTCTTGTAAAACCATGTGAAAAACATGAAATAGTTTTTATTTAAAACTTATTGGGTTGTTGTTGACAAATGGATTAAAATTAATTGCATATCTGTTATTTTGTTTATTAATATTTGATTACTAT
>WAKA01000068.1 GCA_015523565.1 Candidatus Heimdallarchaeota archaeon
ACCATATTTAATATTCACAGCACTCTTCAATCTATTTGAATAAGATTTAGAAACTGTTTATGTTTCTGTTTTTTTTAGTATACCGCAGGGGTTATGCAAGCAATTTATACTAATCAGTAATAGTACGTTTGATGACTACTCCGAAAACATCCACCCCATTCCATTCTGGACTAAAAAGTTCGAACTCTCCGTCATCAATTCCCATGACGGGTATTTTCTTTTTCACAGGTTTGTCATTCAACAAGTGTCGATTATTCTTTCATTCGGGGAATATATGTTTCAACAGCAGTCTGTTTAGTGTTGGAAAGAGATAAGTTCCCTGGATTTAAAGCCGTTCATGGATAAATCGGAAATTCGCATACTGGTTCAGATCATTTTGGCGATTGTTGGGTCTGTAATGGTTGGTCTTGTTATGTTTACATATTTCCGCCATATTTTGGATGCCCTGCTGGAAATCCGCGATTCTGATGTTGTTGGGGCGATTGGAACCATTTATGCCCTGATCTCTGCATTTATCCTTGGAAATGTCTGGTCAAATTTCAAGGAGGCAGAACAGGCAGTTGGTCAGGAGAATGAGGCACTTATTGCCCTATGGAATTCTGCAGATTATTTTGACAGCCTTAAGGCGTCAAACCAAACCCGTAAAGTTTTGGTGGAATATATAGACTATGTCGAGTCAACAGAATTGAAACATGAGAAAAGGTCTGAATCCATTCTTCCATGCAAGGAATTCTTAGCTATCCAAAGATTGATTGATTCGATAGAGGTTGTCTCACCCCGCGATCAAATTGTATTCTCTTCAATCATTTCGACCTACGAATCCCTTTCGATAGCACGAAACAAGCGAATCAACAGGCTTGCCACATCAATGCCGAAAATGCTTCAGGGTTTCTTTATTATCGCTTCCGTCATTCTTTGGGGTGGGTTTGCATTTGAAGGTTTCCAGAATCCTGTTTTATATTTGGCAGTAAACTTGGGGGTAACTACAATAATTGTTCTCAATTATTTCATTATTGCTGATTTCGACAATCCCTTGGATGGGTTCATCAAAGTCAGTTTTTCACGGTATCATTCCAGCAGGGACTATATTCTGCAGGCAATTCATACCTAATAATTAACACAAAATATCATTTTATAACACATTGTTTTTATACTTCCAATGTAAATTTGGGATGGTATGTCAGAACATCCATGTAAACAAAAATTGGATCATTTTTCCAATTATCGGGTTGTTTCATACATTCCTCCCAACTATTATGCAAAGAATCCCATTTCACCTCTTTTTCGCCTATTTTTCACAGTTATGTTGCTTCTTGTCCTTGTTGTCTTTTTATTTGTTCCACTCAGCATTGTCTCGGATCCATTTGCACCTTTTTCTGCATGGATAATTTCAGGCATTATGGCTTTCATTTTAGTATTTTTCATTCTATTTGTCGTTATTGGGATGTGGAGTGATTATATTTTTACCCCGCATATGGTACAGGCACTGCTTACCAATGATCGTGAGTTGATTAAATGGAATTGCCTATTCGGTATTTTTACTTGGAAAAAACGTATCCCATTGGATGAGGTTGATTTCATCAAAAAAGAGAAAATTTTTGGTCGCCGCGGGAGTGTCAGTCATCAATTGGTTATTTACTACAGGAAAGATGAGTATGGTCGAAGACTAAAAAAGAAACTATGGGAGGAAGCATCCCATAATGAAAATGTCATTGACAAGGTCAAGAATGACTTGAGGGCAAATGGGTTCAAAATCAAGGAGTCGTTGATTTCAAAACTTTTCTAGTGATCTGCAATTTAGAAATAATATTTTATAATGATTTGTTGGAAAGGGAAATGTGCTATCCAAAACTTACGTGCCGAAGGAATTTGAAAGTGACATCTACAAGTGGTGGAATGAAAATGGCTATTTTAAGCCTGAAACCCTTGTAGAAAAGGGCATAATTCCCAAGGATGCCGAACCGTATTGCATTACAATTCCCCCTCCAAACGTAACTGGTGTATTGCATTTGGGTCATGCCATGACCATTGCCATTGAGGATTTAATGATCAGATATGCAAGGATGCAAGGAAAAAAGGCATTGTTCATCCCTGGCTGTGACCATGCAGGCATTGCCACTCAAAACGTTGTGGAAAGGGAACTGATGAAGAAAGGCATCAGCCGAAAGGAACTGGGAAGGGAGAAGTTTCTTGAGGAAGTTTGGAAATGGAAAGAGCATTCCCATAGAATCATCACTGAGCAATTGATCAAGCTTGGTCTCAGTTCAGATTGGGATCGTGAACGGTTCACCATGGACGACATGCTTTCACAAGCAGTTCGAGAGGCATTCGTCACACTTTATGAAAGAGGGCTAATCTATCGTGGCAGCTATCTTGTCAATTGGTGCCCTGGTCGATGTGAGTCAGCCATTTCAGATTTGGAAGCAGAACCGAAAGAAGTTGAGGGAAAGCTGTACACAATTAGATATCCGATAAAAACAGGTGATTGGCAAGGTCCTAAGTCGGAATGGGGATCTGGCAAGTGGGCAGAGGGTGCAAAAGAATTCATTGAGGTTGCAACAACCCGACCTGAGACTTTGCTTGGGGATGCCGCAGTTGCAGTTCCCCCTGGCGGTGGCAAATTTGCCCATTTGATTGGCAAGATTGCAGTTCTCCCTGTTCTTGGTCGAGAGATTCCCATTATCGAAGACAAGCACGTTGATGCTGAGTTCGGCACTGGTGCAGTCAAGGTAACACCAGCACACGATTTCAACGATTATGAAATAGGGAAAAGACATGACCTGCCAATGTATTCCATCTTTGATGACAAATCTGTCCTTCTGGATGAATTTGGTGGCAAATATGCAGGAATGGATCGATTTGAGGCACGTAAGGCAATTGTTGAAGATTTGAAGAAAGAGGGTCTGCTGATCAAGATTGAGGATCATGTCCATATGGTTCCTCATTGTCAACGCTGTCACACAGTGGTTGAACCGCGTAATTCCATACAATGGTTTGTCAAAACCAAGCCATTGGCGGAAAAGGTCATTTCCTTGATTGAAAATGAGGGGTTGGCATTCGTTCCCCCAAAAATGAAGGATAGGCTGTACCAATGGATCAACCCAGATACAATCCGAGATTGGTGCATTTCTCGGCAATTATGGTGGGGGCACCGAATTCCGATTTGGTATTGTGATGATTGTGGAGGTGTTAGCACAGGACGAGAAGACCCCACTTCCTGCTGTGAGTGTGGAAGCACAAACATTCGGCAAGAGGAAGATGTCTTGGACACTTGGTTTTCCTCTGGTCTTTGGCCATTTTCAACCTTGGGATGGCCAAATGACACACAGGATTTCAGGGAATATTTCCCCAACAAGATCAGGGAAACAGGTTATGACATCATATTCTTCTGGATTGCACGTGAATTGATGCTTTCTGCTGAACTGACGGGAAGACTGCCTTATGAGGTCACATATTATCATGGCCTGATCCGTGATGAGCATGGGCGGAAGATCAGCAAGTCAATGGAAAACATAGATGAGTACGATCCCCTCAATTTTATTGAGAAGTATGGTGCAGACACATTACGTTATACACTGGTTATTTATTCAACACCTGGGCTTGATACCAACTTGGATCCCAAGAACATCGAGGGATCACATAAATTTGGAAACAAGGTGTGGCAGGCAGTCCGTTATATCCTCAGCAACCTTCCGGAAGACTTTGAATACCATTCAGTCTCCAATTCAGATGTCCTTACAATTCCAGACCAATGGATATTGTATGAGGTTAACCATTTGGTCAGGCAAGTGACTGGTTATATTGAGGACTTCAATTACTTGGAGGCAGGTCGTGAAATCCGGAGATTCTTTTGGAATTCCTTTGCTGATTGGTACATTGAGATAAGCAAGTTACGCATTTATTCTGAAGAGTATGAAGCCATTGATCCACGCCACATACTTGTGTATGTCATGGATCGTGTGCTAAGGCTTTTGCATCCCTTCATGCCATTCATCACAGAAAAGCTCTGGCAGGCTCTGCCTGACGCCGTTCATGATCAAGAATCCCTGATGGTTGCCAAATGGCCTGTTGCAGATGAACAATTCTTATCATTTGATAAATTGGAAGCCTTCAATCGTTTCAAGGATACAGTGGGTGCCATTCGTGGGATCCGAGGTGAATTCAGCATTCCCTTCAACAAGGACATGACAGTCATTGTCTCTGCTGGCAAATGGAAAGATGACTTGCTTTCACTTTCTGAGGAAATCACAAGCTTGGCAAAAATCAGTGACCTTCAAATCCATGAGGAAGTTGAAGCTCCAAAGAAATCAATTACAGTTGTGACAGGTGACATTTCTGTTTTCATCCCCATGGAAGGCTTGATTGAAATAGACAAGGAAATCGCGAGAATCGACAAGGAACTGCAAAAGTTAGAGAAACGTATCATGGGATTGGAAAAGAAGCTTGCCTCTGATTTTGCCACTCGTGCACCCAAGGAATTGGTGGAAAAGGAAAAACAGAAACTTACAGATCTCAAAAATTCCCGTATGCAATTGCAATCCAAGAAGAAACAACTTTCACAATAACGGAAACATGAAATATTGCATGACAAATTCACATCTGTGGAAAAAGCAACAGCAATCGCACCTACAACCGTTGCCAATGTCATTGTCGGGTTTGACATGCTGGGTTTTGCAGTGCCCCTGTTACACGATAGGGTTACTGTCAGGAAAATCAGTGAAGGAGTTGTCATAGAGTCAGTCCATGGTGCCTCCCTTCCAATGGATGCAAAAAACAACACGGCAGGATTGGGGCTTCTACAACTTATAGATGATTTATCCCTTGATTTTGGCTTTGGAGTCTCCATAGAGAAGGGAATCCCATTAGGGTCTGGATTGGGGGGATCTGCCGCTTCTGCCGTTGCATCTGTGGTTGCAGCGAATGCGCTGTTGGATGAGCCCCTTTCAAAACACCAGCTTCTCAAATATGCACTAATTGGGGAATCTGTCGCTTCTGGAGGTTCGCTTCATGGAGACAATGTTGCCGCCTCCCTTTATGGGGGACTGACCTTGTATCTCAACAAGAATGAAGTTCCAGAAGTTGTATCATTGCCAATTCCAGATGTTACTTGCCTCATCATCCATCCGTCCCAAGAGATTGAGACAAGAAGTGCCCGTGCCATTTTACAGCCAACAATTTCCATGAAGGATTTCGTTGGACAGTCCATGAGATTGGCCGCTTTTATCAGTGGTTGTTTTACTGGTGACTTGGATCTCATTGGGCGATATTTTGAGGACATTGTCATTGAAAAACAACGTTCACACTTGATTCATGCTTTTGAAGATCTCAAAAACAAATTTCAACATCCAGATGTCCTTGGCTTCTCTATTGCCGGAGCAGGCCCATCAATGTTTGCATGGCTTAAATCCAATGAAACCGCTGAATCACTGAAAGAACATGTGCTTGAATTGGGGCATGATGCTTGGGTCACTCGGATAACAGCAGAGGGTGCAACCTTGACAGATTAAAGGGAAAGGTCAAAAAGGCTTAATTCCAAGTTGTCTTAAAGATGGAATTTGTGAGCACACGTTCTCCAGATATAAAGGTTGAATTAAGCACCGCAATAATAAAAGGTCTTGCAGACGACGGGGGGCTTTTTGTTCCAGTTTCACTTCCAAAACTTTCCATGGATGACTTCTCAGATGCAAAAACTTGGCAGGATGTTGCCATCCGCTTTCTGAAGCCTTTTTTTGAGGGTGATCGATTGGAAAGGTTCCTTCCAGATATTGTCAAATCCGCCTTCAACTTTCCATTGCCTTTAAGTTCCCTTGCTGGCAGTACTGAGATTCTTGAGCTTTATCATGGATCCACAGGGGCTTTCAAGGATGTGGGCGCAAGATTTTTGGCACGTTGCTTTGATGCTTTGGGCGAGCAAAGAATGATTTTGGTGGCAACTTCCGGTGATACTGGCAGTGCAGTGGCTTCCGCATTTCACGGATTGCCCAATACTTCAGTCAGTGTTTTCTTTCCAAAAGGGAAGATTTCGCCCTTTCAGGAAAGGCAACTTACCTGCTGGGGCGATAATATCCTGTCTGTCCGTGTCAGGGGGGACTTTGATGCCTGCCAGCAATTGGTCAAGTCACTTTTCCTTGACCGTGAGCTTTCTGAGAAATATGCTTTTAGTTCCGCCAACTCAATCAATCTTGGCAGACTTCTTCCACAGTGTACATATTATGCTTATGCAAGTCTTGACTATTATCGCAGACATGGCACCCCTGCCTCATTTGTTGTTCCCACGGGAAACATGGGCAATTCTCTTGCATGTATTTGGGCAAGGGAGATGGGGTTACCTATCTCAAGGATAGTCTTGGCAACTAACGAAAATGATCCCATCCCCCAATACTTTAGAACAGGGAAATTTGAGCCCAAACCCTCCAAAAGAACCCTTGCCAATGCCATGGATGTGGGCAATCCCAGTAACATGGAACGTTTCCTGTACTCCCCTTCCACAGACATTTCTGCTGTCTCAATCTCTGATGAGAAAATAAAACAGACTATTGTGGAGACATACAATAAGTATGGGGTAATTATAGACCCCCATACTGCAACTGCCGTTTCTGCTTGGAATGGACAGCAAGGAGCTTGGGTATTGGTTTCCACAGCCCATCCCTCCAAATTCCATGAAATTGTCGAACCGCTTATTGACAAGTCTCTTGACTTCCCACCACAGCTTAAAGAAGTATTTGAAAAGCCAGTCTCATTTGTTGAAATTGATCCGACAATTGAATCTTTCGTTAAAGAGCTTGAGAAATTTGTTTCAAAGCTTTAGTTATTTCTCTCTTTTTTCCAAACTATTGCCATGGTAACGGTCGCAATGACAACGACAAAATATGGTAATGGACTTGGTGTTGTAATTGAGGAGGATGTGGACGGTTCCTGTGTTGTTGATATTTCTGATGAGGTAATGCTTGATGTGGTCGTTGTAGATGTTTCAATGACTGTTGTATTGGTGGATGGCAGTTCTGATGTGGTTGGCTCTGGTTCTGGAAATCCACTCATGAGTATCATCCTTGCATATTTGCCAACGTCCAATGTCAACTTGTTCCCTTTAAGTTGGTATGAGACATTTCCACCTAAAACATCTGCGAGATAGCTGTCTGATGGAATTGAGGTATTGCTCAAGTCAATGGTCACACGTTTGGCATAGGGGTCTCTATTGACAACAGTCAATGCGTCAGGATATTGTGCACCCTCTAAATGCCTATAGAATGTCATTACACCTTCCTGATTGTCTTCAGGTATGAGGAAATCCCCTTGTACCATCACAGGATAACTTTTCCGGATGTGGATCAATGACTTGTAAAAATCCCTCATGGTAGTGTTCA
>WAKA01000069.1 GCA_015523565.1 Candidatus Heimdallarchaeota archaeon
AACAATTGTGCCCATTAAAAAAAGCCCTATGAAATCTTTAAGAACCCAATAATAATGGTACATTTATGGAATTCAACATCCGTGATGAATTCAAGCCGATTGTGAACAGATGGCTCAAGGCAAACCCTATGGCTGCCCATATATTGGGAATACATGAATATGATGGACAATTGCCTGACTATTCACCTCAATTTATCACAAACCGGATACAGGAGCTTAATGAAGACTTGAAAATCCTTGAAGCGATCCCAGCACCAGATTCAAAAGATTCATTTGAAAAAGGGCTTATTCAACTTAAATTGGAAGAAGAGCTCTTCAGGCTTGCTGAATACCGTGAATATGAGGAAAACCCTGTTGTATATGTCTTTCCGCTTGCTTTAATTGAAACATCCTATGTTTCAAGATCATTTGACTCTATTGACAACAGGATCAAGTCAATCATCTCAATTGAGAAACAAATCCCTGATTTCCTTAAAACTGCACGTGAAAACCTGAAAGAATCATTGCCTGCTCCAAAAATAACAATGGCGGTTCAATTCCTCAAAGGAATCATCACATTCCTCAAGGACAATCTCATTTCATTCATTGTCAAATCTGACGATGAAAGCCTGATTCAAGAATGGTCTGAAGTTAATCTCTCTGCTGTTGCCGCTTTGGCGGATTTCTTCGAAGACCTCAACAACATTTACTTACCCAAATCACACAACAATTTCGCAATGGGTAAGGAGAAATTTCTTAAGCTCCTTGCAAAAACCGAATTTGTAAACCTTGATCTTGAACATCTCCTAAAAGTGGGAGAAGACAACCTCGAAAAAAATTACAAACAACTTGTGGCTATCCTCCAAGAAAAAGGCAAGGAATATCTTTCACAAGTTCAAAACGAATGTCCTAGTGAGGACCAGCTTCTTCCATGGGTCAGTGAAAGCTTGGATCGAACCCGAAATTTTATCATTCAGGCGGATCTAGTGACTCTACCTACCACTGAGCAATGCAAGGTCATCCAAACTCCTGAATTTGCGAGGGGATTTGCATTCGCCGCAATGTCCACACCTGGTCCATTTGAAAAAGACGAAGCATCTGAGGCTTATTATTGGGTTACCCCTCCTGATCCAAACTGGCCCGAAATGAAAAAGAAGGAATTCCTCAAATTCTTCTCAAAGGCTTTCCTTGAAATGGTCACCATCCATGAGGTCTGGCCTGGTCACTATCTCCAACTGCTATACAATAAGACAACCGAATCAGACATCACCAAACTATTTGCCAGATCTACAACAATGATTGAAGGTTATGCACATTATGCTGAAGAGATGGTCTATGACGCAGGCTATGAACCATTCGACCGAACCAAGCTCAAGGTCGGTCAACTACTAGGGGCTTTGATAAGGAACTGTAGGTATGTTGCCGCCATCAAGATGCATACTATGGGAATGACCGTGGAAGAGGCAAAGCAATTGTTCATGGAAAAGGCCATGATGACCGAACCGTCTGCTACCATTGAAGCCAACAGGGGAACCATAAATCCGATGTACTTGAACTATACCCTTGGCAAGCTCCTCATCCTTAAACTAAGGGAAGACTACAAAAAAGAAAAAGGTGAACATTATTCCCTCAAGGAATTTCATGACACGATGTTGAAACATGGAAGCCCCCCAATTACCCTCCTCAGAAAGGTAATGCTGGAAAACCCTGGCGACGAAAACGATATTCTTTAATCATAATTTACATTTCAATCCTTCCAAAGCCCTACAAAAACATGGGTAACAATGATTTTATCTTCTCTTTTACATCATCAACCTCAACTTTCTCCCCCTTCTCCATTGACATTGTTGTCACTGGTTCTGGCAAGCCACAAGGTATAATCAATGAAAATGGAGCTAAATCCATGTCCACATTTATGGCAAATCCATGTAATGATATGCCTTCCTTTATCTGCATGCCAACCGCTGCCACTTTCTTCAAAGGATGACGTGTCCAGACTCCTGGCATCTCATTGTTGACAACTGAATCAATTCCAAATGACCTGATGGTTTCACATACCAATTCCAAAACACTAGAGACCAACTTATGGGTTCCCCCATGTCTAGCTACTCTTGAAATGATATATCCAACCAATTGTCCAGGTCCATGGTATGTGACTGATCCCCCTCTGTCAATTTTCACAACATCTATCCCTCTTTCGGCATATTCTTCCTTACTGTACAGAAGGTGCGACGGATCCGTCCTCCTGCCCAAAGTGATGGTAGGCATGTGCTGAAGCAAGATTAATGCACTTTTTCTCCCTTCCTTTACCTGTTGCCACAGTGTCATTTGTTTTGCCAATCCCTCATGATATGGAACAGTTCCTTCCAATTCTATTATCCGAAATTCAACCACAATCTCTTATTCTCACCCCATTAAAAATTAGTTCGGTTATCCAAAAGAAATAATCTTAATTGGAATTAACAAACAACAATGCTTTTATTCCTTTTTTTCCTGAAATAATTAAAACGGGTCCGTCAGCTTATGGAGAAGGAACATATCAATATCCTCTATGCAAATGGAAAAGAAGAAAAAAGCATCCCCATCAAATCATTTACTGAACAAACCCTAAATGAACTAGGATATAGAATGTCCTTTTATCATGTCAAGGCTTCAAAATTGACCGACCCTTTCCCCTTACTGACCCAATACCGACCAGACATAATTATCATCGACCCTGGTGACGAAAAGCTTGAATTCAAGGAAATCGGTCACAATGTCAAAAATGATTTCCCTGGAACGAGAATTATTTTGCTCCTTGATGATTCCAATATCCGTAAACTACTCAAATGGTCTGAGTATGGCGTAGACCACCTTGTCTATAAAGGGCGTTTCTTCCTTGCTGATTATTCTGAAGTGCTTGAACATGCAATAGAGAAAAGCAAAAAGTATAAAATGATGCAAAAAACCCTAGACGAGATCTTTTTCCCTGACAACTACCCTGTTGCCCTGTTCCAACTAAAAAGCGAAGGTCCTGCCGTTGTCATGAAGGACTTTGATGAAATCTCTGGGCTTGACCTCGATATCCCCATTTCCCATTTCCTCGATAAGCTTGCCATAGAATATCTTATCCTTACTGGTCAAGGGCACACTTATCATGAATCCGTCTACTTTTTTCCCGCTGGTTCTTCAAGGTCCCATGTCGTTCTCGTCTTCAGCTTCAAAATGGACGACCCCTTGGCAAAGGATGTCAGAATCAAGGTCGGATATTTCCAGCTCTGCTTCTTCATCCCTGCCCACCTCATCTCATTTTTCCCTCCCATCTCCGAAATGGTGGACATCATCCCCAAGCTCAGGAAACTCCTGCCCGATACACTCGCACTTTCCGAAGAATCATTGCTTGGAATGAAATACTCAACCCTTAACATGATCCGAAAGCTTGCAGAGAAGCATCACTCCTTACATTTCTCATCCATTTTCTAATTTTTCCCAACATGTTACAAGCATGTTCTTAAACCCCAACTCCCATTCAATAAATAGATATGGCTGATGAAACTGTCATGTATCAAAGCCTCCTCCTCCTTGGCATGTTCGCTTTCGGAGCCTTTGCCCTGACCCTGAACAATTTCAATTCACAGGCTGAAGACACTGTACTGCAGGCAAACCTTTCTGAGACACTGGCTGATATAGCCGCCAAAATCAATGACCTTATCGAGGAAGGGAATGTCCTCAGAGGCAACCCCTCAACATCAACCTTCAACCTCTCTGTTACACTAAACCTCCCAAACAGGTTTGGTGATCAGATCTACCTCATAAACGCAACCACGCAAAACGGAATCGCAACATTAAGCGGTGTCAAGCCCATAACCGAGGAAGTTGTGACAACCTATAGCCTCGGATTCAATTCCTCTGAAATCCTTTTCTCAGGAACTATCTACAGCGACGCACAATTGCCAAGCATCCTCTACACTTGGAACGGCACACACTATGCAATTGAATTGGCTAATTTATGATCAATCTTTCTAATTTGTAACTGTTCTTATAACGGACATTTAACATGAGTTACCTATTTTTAATACCTTTCTTTCAGAAAAAATTAAAAATAGAGATTGATTTGAACAATATTTTAGTACGATACAAGACTAACAAGAATGGGTTACAACAACATAGAATACAAATTTCTATAAGGACTTTAAAAAGATCAAAATGACAAATTGTTTTAATTTCAAATATTTAGTAAGTATGGATTAAGTTTAAATAATGAAATGTTATAT
>WAKA01000070.1 GCA_015523565.1 Candidatus Heimdallarchaeota archaeon
AATTAATTCTTATTCTAGAAAAAGTTGAATGACAACAGAAAAATATAATATATGGTTTTTTTTATTTTTGAAATACATGTCAAATCCAGCTCCTGAATCGGTTTTTAACATCTTCTATGAGATAGAGGAGTTGAATCACAAGCTCTACGAAAACTATAGAATATATGAAAATCAATCCATATCGGATATTTGGGAAAATTTCATCAACAACGCATTTCCTTTGCTGGTTAAGCTTTTGGATGCCAGTGACTTTTTGTTGGATCGATTTATGGACGAATTCGATGTTTCAAGAGATGAAAATGATGACACCAAAGAAATTAGGGAAATCACAGACAAGCTCAAGGCAATAATTTCAATGAAGGCGGATTTGGTTTTTCTCACATTCATTTACAATAATTTTCTTTCTGAAGGGATTTTTGATTTTAGGTCTGAAGCAACTGAAGGTAAGATTAAGGTAATTTCGAGCCTTCATTCTCTTTTGGATTTATTTTTTGAATCCACTCTCCCTGTTGATCTTTTTGAATCAATTGCCAAAATCTCAAACAAAACATTGCACCTTCTTAAATATGAAAAGCTTATTCCAATGATTGAAAGTACATTGATTGAAAATCCTGACAATATTCTTCTTCTGCTGGATGGTTGGAAGGAAATTGGCGATTTTTATAACAGGTATCTTCCATCTCATTTTCATAATGTTTCTGAAAAATGGTGGTGGGACGATCCGCTGGCAAATTACCATCTCCACGACCAAGCAAATCGATATTTTCTTAAGATACTTGAGATCATCTCAAAATATCCTGATTTTGAATATAAGGAAAACTTAAGGAAAGTAAAAGAGAAAAGTATTCCCATTGCAAAGTCCCTATCCCATTATTATTTTTCAAAACATCACTTCAATGTAGCAATATCTGCATTAGAAGGGGGTAATTTTGAAGTTGCCTTGCAATTCTTGGAACAAGCCTCCACCTTTTCAAAACTGGCTATTGAAAATATTTTCCCGATACCCATGTTCAAGGAAAAAGAGAAATTTCTTGAGCAATTCACCTCTTTGTTAAGTACAGTGGAAAATTACATGAAACTTACAGAGATTGCTTTGGAATTTCAATCTATTTTTTCTTCATACAATATCAAGGATCGTGATTCCACTCTTCAACAAATACATTTTCTTCAATCCAAACTTGATGAGTTTTCCGCAAGCCAAGCTGAAAAGTATGGTACAATCATTCTTCTTTACAAAATCGCTCTTTCCAATGGTGAATTTGCGCTTGACAGAAAAACCAATCCCTCTGTTTTTCGACATGAAGTATTGAAATCATTTAATCTTTATCGTGATTCATTGCTAAAACGAATCAATTTCTTTTTATCTGTCTCAAAATCTGAAAATAATGCATTTCTGAATAAAAAGGAACTGGAAAATTCAAGATTCATCGTATTGTTTTCCCCTGGGGAACTTGATCATAAACTTCAATTTTTCAAAATTGTTAACTCTTTGTTGAATATTTACGATGCCCAAGAAATTGATAATAAAACAAAAGACATAGAGAAAATAAATTTGTTTTTAGCAATCCTCTTGCAGACTAAAGCTTTTTTCAAAGTGTCCAAGGCAGAAAAAAATTTGTCTGGAAAACTTTCCGACGATACAAATAAAATATTTCAAAATTTCAAAAAAGTGATTCAATCAAAAGTCTATCTTTATCAAAACAACTTCAACCTTTTGTTATTGCAATTTGTTACAATTAACCATATTTTGAAAAAACTTGCTTTGATTACTGTCGGTCTTGACCAATCAAAGAATGAAAAAGATCCTGAAATGGTCTTAAGTGTAAAAAAGGCATTGGACGATGATGGTCTTTTTACAGGCTTACTCGGGCTTGTCCAAGAAGGTTTCTTAAATATCCTGAATATTGCAGGTCAACTCGATGAAATTTCCAGAAACATAGATATAGACATAAATAAGGAAATTCACTTCAGATTTTATGTTATAGAGACTATAGTCAAATTTTACAATGCAATAAAACAATTTTTTTGGGGATGGACTCAAGTTTTGCATGGAAAAAAATCTGAGGGGGCTATCCACTTTTCCAAGGCAAAAGACCTTGCTTTTCAAGCATCTGGAATTTTTCAAAAAGCAGGAGGTCCAAATGAAATAGTTGAAGAAATTTTCTCATTTGGTATATTTGCCCAAAACTTTGAGAACAATGTTTCTTCTGTTTTCGATTCAATTAATATTGAAGATATAGAAAAAATTCTTCATCTTCTCAAGTCTCTTGTGTTTTCCTTATAAGCCGTAGACGGGACTCGAACCCGTGACTTGCAGATTTCCCGGAAATTTACGAATCTGCCACTCTACCAACTGAGTTACTACGGCAACTTGTTCAATTTGTTCTTGTCATTCTTATTTTTTTAGGATAACGATTGTTTCACTTGGTGTCTTTTCACGGCACTTTCAGATTCATTTTTTGTGCATATTCTCTCGCCTCATATTGGTCTGAAAATTTTGCACGAAACCTGTCTGAAATTTTATTGACTCTTCTGCAATATGGACATTTTCTTGTCTTTGTTCCCATCCTAGCGACTATAAATTTGGCGCATTCATATCTGCTGCACTGAATGACAATCCACACAATATCATCATACCATTGCTTTCATTTTAATTTTCTCCTTAAATTGCAGTCTTATTCAAAAGGACTAAACTTTTAATCAAAGTCACTCAATCTAGTCGCATGAAACAAGAAATTATTGGTGACGAAGAGCCAAAAGCTGAATTGAAACCGACTTCAGCAAAAATGAAACCTGAAATGATCAATGCCATCGATGAACTGGTTAGGCAAAAAAGGTATGCAAACCGTTCTGAAGTAATCAGAATGGCACTTCGTGATTTAATCCGCCAATATGAGGGTAGATATTGACCTGTGACTTATGGGAAGTTTAAAATGGAACAAATCTCATTTTCGATTAAACAGAGGAATTATTCATGAGTGCAAGAAGAGGTGCTTCAAGAAGAAAAAAGAAAGTCATGTCCTCCGTAGAAAAATGGAGGAACAAAAAATGGATAGAAATCAAGACTCCACTTTACATTGATGATAAGGTAATCGGTGAAACTCCAACAAGTTCAGAAGAAAGTGTCATTGGACGAACTATCAAAATTGATTTGATGACATTAACTGCTAATTTCAAGGATATCCATCGATTGATTACCTTCAAGATCGTGGATTTAAAAGGGGAAACTGCCCACACAGAGTTTTTCTTGTATGAACTTTCTCGTGATTTCATCCGATCCCAAGTCAGGAATCACAGGTCGAGAATTGACGGTATTTACAACCTCACTCTTAAGGATAAATCAAAGCTTCGCATCACTTTGACCTGTGTTACTCCTGTAAGGGCTAAAACATCTGAACAGAAGGAAATTCGAAAAATAATGTATAATACATTGATGGAAATCATTGAAGATATGACTTTCCAATCATTTGTCAATAACCTTATCGAAAACACAATTGCAGAACAAATTAAAGAGAAGGTTGAAGAATATTTCCCCGTCAAGGTCTTTGAAGTCAACAAAGTAAAGGTGCTGAAATTCCCAGAAGCATAAAACGATATATTAGCATTTTTAAGGCAATATTTTTAACAATTCATAAGTGTCTCCAATAATTAAGGTAGAGAACATCACAAAAGTTTATTCTCGCAAAGGGGAACAAATTTATGCCCTCAAGGATGTAAACTTTGAGGTTGCAAAAGGTGAATTTGTCTCCATTGTTGGACATTCTGGATCTGGTAAATCTACTCTTCTCGATATTCTTAGTTGTATTATCAAACCCACTTCTGGAAAAGTGTGGATCAACGGTGATGAGGTGGCTCATGCTTCAGAAAGATTGCGGACAAAAATAAGAAGAGAGGTTATTTCCACTATTTACCAAGAGCACAACCTCATTCCTGTTCTTAATGCATTTCAAAATGTTGAACTTCCCTTGCGTCTGAAAAAAATTGACCCTATTGAAAGAAGGGAAATCGTAAACAAGTATCTGAAACTAGTTGGGTTGGAAGAACGTTCAGGTCACAAACCAGATGAACTCTCTGGTGGTGAAAAACAACGTGTTGCGATTGCCAGATCACTTGCTATTTCTCCAAAAATCATATTTGCAGATGAACCCACAGGTAGCTTGGATCAAGAAACAGGAAAACAAATCATTGACCTGATATTGGAAACAAGAAAACAAATTGGAACCACAATAGTTTTGGTTACTCATGATCTAAATCTTGCAGATATGGCTGACAAAATAATAGAAATAAAAAAGGGAATGGTTATAAACATTAAAAATGGGAAATAACAATAAATCCAAAGTCTCTCCGTATACAATTCATATTGTCTAAATATCTTGTCATGTTTTCTGAAGCAGGTGGGTTTTGTGTCTGAATTGGTATTTTGCAAAATAACTAAACACTCATTGGAATACTCTCGTCTTCTGGATGTAGGTTGAAGTTATATAACATCTCTCTGTAAAGAAACATTTGGCTAATGACAGTAATTCATGAATTTCTCAATGATATTTTTATCATTCATGAAAATGGCTACTGTCTACATCATGAATCTTATGGCGATTCAAACTTTGAAGTTGACGGAGTTGTCATTAGCGGTTTTCTTTCTGCTATTGAAACCTTTTCCTCATCTTTGGACAAGGGTGCAAAAAAACTTGAAACAACAAACTACAAATTTCTCTATCACAGATTTAAGGACTTGATCTATATTGCGCGTGTTCCAAAGAATATCGAAGACATGATGATTCATCATTTCTTGGAAGATATTGCAAAAAAAATGGCGCTATTGATCCCAAAAAGTATTGATTTAAATGGCAATGTTGAGCCCTTTAAAATTATTGGACAATTGGTTCACCAATATTTTTCCAACCACCAATCCATTATTACATTGGATTCTCAGCTTGAAATTAGTGGCAAATATGAACGAATACGCAATATAAACGAGGCGAAAATTTTCTCATATTTGCGACTAAAAGGAAGGACAAAACTATCAAAAGTGATACAGGCATTAAAACTTGGGGAAGAAAAAGCAATCCTCGCCACAAAAAATTTAATTGAACGTGATCTAATTTCGATTGTCGCTTCCTGATTCCGCTAATTTTTCCCATTGTTCCTTAGAAAACCTAGTTTTCATTTTTTCATGTTCTTGCTTCCATGCATCTTCAAGATCAATGTTTGCCGCTATTGCCAATTGCAAGAAAAGGTTGAACGCTTGGCCAAATTCAGATGCAATGTTGTCTTCTTCTATTCCCGTATGTCCTGCTCCTTTAACCTTGTATCCTTCTGCATATAGAAAAAACTTGACAACTTCACCAAGTTCCTCTATCAAATGGCTAAAAACTTGAGTCGCATTAAATCGATCCCATTTTCTTGATTTGACAAATTCTTCTTGTATCTTCTGAATTTCTTTCAATTCCATATTCATGAAGTAAATCCAGTGTTAAAATATTGTTTCTATTCTGTTATCTCTGCATCAACCAATTCATCTGCTAATTTATGTGTGCCTGCCTTTATCTCTTCTGCAAAATGGCAAGCAACAAGTTTTCCATTTTCAAATTCCTTCAGTTCTGGTTCTTCCAAGAAACATTTTTGCCTAACGTATCTGCATCTTGTACAAAATCTGCAACCCACTGGCGGGTTTATTGGTGTTGGTACTTCACCTTTCAAATGGATGCGTTCCTTTTTGACTGTAGGGTCTGGAATTGGAACGGCTGACATCAGTGCTTGGGTATATGGATGCATGGGGTCATCGTAGACGTCACCAACATTTCCATATTCCATTAACTTTCCAAGGTACATCACTGCTACTTTATGAGAAATTTTCCTGACGACTGACAAGTCATGAGCAATAAATATGTAGGAGAATTTGAAATCATCCTGCAGTTGAATAAGTAGGTTGATGATAGAAGCACGAACTGAGACGTCAAGGGCGCTGACTGGTTCATCAAGAATGATGACCTGTGGTTGTAATGTCAAAGCTCTTGCTATTCCTACTCTTTGTTGCTGTCCACCTGATAGTTCATGAGGATACCTGTATGCATGGTGCGGGGAAAGTCCCACACGAAGCAATAAATCCCTTACAATTCCATATTTTTCTGTTTCATCAACAAGATTGTGAATTTCCAAAGGTTCCAAAATGGATTGCATTACAGTAAACCTTGGATCCAATGAAGCTGCTGGATCCTGAAAGACCATTGTCAGGTCTCTTGCAACCTCTCTCAACTCTTTCCGAGAAAGTAACCGTAAATCTCTTCCCTTGAACCATATTTCTCCTGATGTAGGCTTATGAAGAAATGTCAATGTTTTGGCAATGGTTGATTTTCCACATCCTGATTCTCCGACAAGCCCTAACGTTTCTCCTTTTTTCAATTTGAAAGAAACGCCGTCTACTGCTTTAATATCTGCAACTTTCCTCTTAAACAAATATCCTGCTTCAAGAGGAAAATATTTTCGAAGATTTATAACTTCTAGAACGATGTCTGGATCGTTGCTTGGTCCATTTCCGATTTTACCTTCACTTGATGTTTCTGTTTCAACCTTTGTAGAAGACAAGTTGCTAACCTCAAAATCAAAACTTACTCAGACCTTTTTAATAATGTTGTTAGTTCAAATGCATTCTAGATTGATTAATTGCCTAACTTTTTCTGTAATTTTTCTCAACTTCTAAAGCCTACCAGTTCTTTCTATCTTCTGCTTTTTCTTTTTCTGTACAATAAATTGCTTACTGTCTTGATTTTTTCTTAATTTATTTCATAATTTCAATTTGCCCAGTATAAAGCAAACATCTCACAAAATGTCCTGGTTCAAGTTCCACTGTGTCTGGAACTATTTCAGAGCATTCTGGACGAGCTTCCTCACATCTTGGATGGAATCTGCATCCTGAAGGGGGATTGATAAGATTTGGAATAGATCCTGGAATTGAATAAAGTTCTTCATCTCTACTTGAGTTGGCTGATGGTATCGCTTTGAGAAGGGCTTTTGTATATGGATGTTTTGGTTCTTTGAAGATTGTAATTACGTCTGCAAGTTCAACGATATTCCCTGCATACATGACTGCTACCCTGTCACACATTTCTGCAATGACACCAATATCGTGTGTGATCAAGATGATTGATGTCTGAAATCTCTCTTTCAGGTCTCTCATTAAATCCAGAACTTGAGCCTGAATTGTAACATCAAGTGCGGTTGTTGGTTCATCGGCAATCAAAAGGTCTGGATTGCATGACAATGCCAATGCAATCATTACCCTTTGGCGCATACCTCCTGAAAATTGCCATGGATAGTCTTTCAGACGCTTTCCTGCATCAGGGATACCCACAAGCTCAAGTAGGGTTTTTGTTTTTTCTTCTGCTTCAAGATCACTTACTTGTTGGTGAAGTTTAATCGCTTCCTTGATTTGATCACCTATAGTTAAGACGGGATTCAATGATGTCATTGGATCTTGGAAGACGACTGCAATCTGATTTCCCCTAATTGTTCTCATATCAGATTCAGGGATATCCAATATTGATTCTCCTTTCCAGATGATATCGCCGCTGATAATCTTACCTGGTGGTTGAGGTATAAGACGCAAAACAGATAAAGCAGTTACTGACTTTCCTGAACCAGATTCTCCAACCAACCCCAATACTTCTCCCCGTTTGACATTAAATGTCACTCCATCAACTGCTTTGACGACTCCATCTTCCGTAAAGAAATAGGTATGTAGATCTTCAACTCTTAAGAGGTCGGGTTCGTTTTCCATTGTTTTTTTTTCTGCCATTTGATGACTCCCTATTTAGTGGTTATGCTAACTAATTTTCCTTTCAGTACAGACTGATTTAAATGTGCTTAGACTGACACAAATCTTATGTGAAATATTTTTTTTGTAGATTCTTCTTTATTTAAACGTTCTTCGGCTAATTTGTATCAATTATTATTTTATCCTTTTTTTTCACTAACTTTTCTATTGTTTCAATACTGATGAGGGGCAATAATCCTCTATCGGACATATCTCACATTTCGGGTTTCTTGCTCGACATATTGCCCTTCCATGGTCAATTATCAAAGGAGTGAAAGCAACCCAATAGTTAACTGGGATTATTTTCATCAGATCTTTTTCTATTTTTTCAGGGTTTTGGTTTTCAGTCCAACCTATTCTGTTTGCAATTCTTTTGACATGTGTGTCGACTGTTATGCCACTATTTGGAATTCCAAATGCATTTCCTAGTACAACATTTGCTGTTTTTCTTCCAACTCCAGGCAAACTTGTCAATCCTTTCATGGTTTGTGGGATTTCTCCATTAAACTCTTTCATGACTTTATTGGCCATCCGTACAAGATTTTTTGCTTTTGTCCTATAAAAGCCCAATGTCTTGATTATTTCTGCAACATCGTCAACTTCTGCCTTTGCAAGTTTTTCTATGGATGGATATTTTTCAAATAGTCTAGGTGTTACTTTGTTTACAGCCTTGTCTGTTGTCTGTGCTGAGAGGATGGTTGCTACCAACAATTGATAGGGGTTTTCAAAATCCAAAGAGACTTTTGAATTTGGATATGCCTTTTTTAGTGTTTCAATAACCTCAACCACTTGGTCTTGTGTAACCATAAATACTATGTCAATAAAGGCTATACTTATCTTTTGGTTAAATTCCTCTTGGTGCCAAAAGTCTTTCTTGCTTTTGTTGTAGTTTCCCTAATTCCGTATTGATTTTTTCCAATTTATTTTTTTTATCCTTGAGTTCCAGCTTGATTCCTTTCAAATTCTCTTGACATACTACTATTTCTCTATTAACCTTTTGCAAATCGTGTTTTATTTTCTTTAATTCCTCTTCAATTTGGTAATGTTTTGTTCCATCATCCTTGACCAAACGTTTTGTTGTAAATTTTTTGCTGACCTGAAGCGTATTTCTAGAACTCAAGAGCTTATCGAAAATTGCTTTTTTTTCATCAAATTTTTTCTTGATTTTATTGTACTCTGTTTTGAGTTCCCTATACTTTTCCTTGAGATTTATTATTTTCTTATTTACCTCATTTGCCGTTTCATAGTCATTTTTTAATCTTCTATAGTATCT
>WAKA01000071.1 GCA_015523565.1 Candidatus Heimdallarchaeota archaeon
CATATAGAGAAATGAACATTCAATTAATTAATTGACAAATATGAGGACGTATGATTAATAAAAAACATTTACTATGGATGAGTTCTCTACCATTGCCATGGCACCATTTATATGTCATTTTTTGGGTTGTCAGCACTCTTTTTCAAAATCTCATAATTGCAAAAAGTGCATTTGGTCGTTAGAATTCACCAGTCAAGTAACAATGAATTGACAATGCTGAAGGATTGCTCAATTCTTTGAGGGGGTGATTGGTTAGAACAAGGGAAAAATGGGGAAATTAGTTCAAGAACGGTTGTTAAAAGCCATGAGGTACGGAAAAAGTTTATATTTATCTTGTACTTACACACTATGTTTGCAATGGGAGGACGTACTTCAATGCAATTCTTGAAAAAAAGATTCAATTTATATCCCTTTAAGGGGCAGAAGTTGTGTTTGGGGGTCAGGGAAGGTTGAGTGAATATTATGTCGAAATAACCATAAATCCAGTTCAAGAGTTCATTTCCAAGGTTCGCAAGACAAGAGATCTCTGGTCGGGCTCATTCATGCTTTCCTTGCTTACGGCGTCTATGCTCATGGAGTTCAAGAATAGATACAAGGATGCACAATCAATGCTTGTTTCACCATCAGTTGAATTGGATAGTGATCCCATGATCATGTTGCTGGAAAAAAAGTCTTGGGGAGGAAAGTCAGCTAATGAGAGAGAAAAAAACGATTCAAACGAAATGTTCGGATCCCTCCCTCATTTTTTCAAGGTCAAAATAGATGGCGATAAAGATACAGCCATCGAAATTGCGAAGTTCATAGAGGATTCTTTCAAAGCTTCATGGGAAAAAATTGCGGATGGCATTTGGAAAATGCTTCCTGAAGAGGTAATGGGTGAAAAGCAGAAGGAAATATGGGAACGGCAAGTCAATGGATATTGGACACTCAACTGGACGGTTTCCGATAACTTGGGGACGGACAAATATGGCAAGCTCAATCGTTTGGCACTTCCTCCTTCAGAAGATTGGATTGGATGCACCATGTTTGGAGAACTGGCGGATTTGTCAGGGGAGTTCAGGAATGACAAACGAAAGGGTTTCTGGAGGAATTTCAGACAAGCCTACATTAAAAACAAAAAAGTATCCCAATCTGATTTTGATGAAGAGGAGTGGCTTTCCGCCATGGGCATAATTAAGCGGCTGTTTCCGAGATATCTTGCGAACGTTTACAATCTAGGTTTTAAGGATAAGTTACTGAACTATCCGTCCACGACATATTTTGCTGTGAGACCTTGGTTGGATTCAATTAAAGGAAGGGAATTGGAACAGGAAGAGAAGGATTTGTTGAAAAGATATGCCACCACAGTCATAAATTCCGTATGGTTTCCATATGAAATGAATCAGCCAAAAGAAGGGGAGGAATTCTTTGGTTTAGCAAGTGATGCCTATTTTGTGGAATCGATGGACAATCTGGAGTTTAAAGATGAAAAGGCAAAAAGTGAGCTTGTTTTAATGTTAAAGAAAATCCATAAGAAGTTTAAACATCCAGGGACATTCTATGCAATTCTTTTGATGGATGGAGACTCACTTGGCAAATTGTTTTCGAGTGCAGAAAAACCGAAAGAATTGAGTGGAAAGCTTGCGGAATTTGCAAGCCAAGTACCAAGGACTGTAATGCGGTATGACGGGAAATTGATTTATGCAGGAGGTGATGATGTTCTTGCCATACTTTCCATAACAAAGGTTCTGGAATGTGCCAAGGAAATCCAAGAAAACTATCAGGAGAAGATGGGGAAAGATGCCACTATTTCGGCAGGAATTGTGATGGCCCATCATAAGCTCCCCTTAAGGATTGCACTCCAGGAGGCGCATCACCAGTTGGATGACGTGGCCAAGGATGGCAACGGCAGGTCAAGCTTTGCTATCTCGGTTCTCTTTCCCTCTACGACCAAGCATCAGTGGGTATCGACATGGGAAGATGAGAATGGCAAGGACGTTCTTGTGAGACTGAGAAACTTGGATGCAGGTCTAACCGACAAAAATTTCAGCAATTCCTTTTTCTATAAGACATTGGGGATTTTGGAAAAGCTTGGTTATGAGGGCAAAGAGGACATATTGCCAGAACTCTTGACGGCGGAATACTATGCGACAAGGGATGAGAAGAGATCAGGCAAGTTGAAAGAAAGGGACATGATTCTTGAGCTATGCAGGGAACTGATTGACCTATGCAAAGTCAGGAAAAGAAATCCAGGAACAATTGTTGAATATAATTTTGGGTTCATCAGGTTCCTCAAGTTTTACAGGGAGAACGTGATTGGGTATGAGAAAGAAGAAGGTAGAGATTGAACAGGTGGATCGCCTGTTCTTCAGGGCAAATACGCCTTTCGACAGGTTTGCCAAGACTTGGGAGGTTATTAATGGGCGGTTTCCACCCAGCGCCTTCACAGTGGTTGGAGCCGTCAGGGCGGCAATTGCGAAAGAGCTCGGATGGAATGGACAGGGAAGATGGGATGACAAGCTATCGAATTTAATTGGAAAGGACATCCATGAACTGGATCCCTTGGATTTTGACGGTCCCTTTATTGAACGGGACGGGAAGACCTTTGTACCAATCCCACAATTTGTAGTCAAGCAAGAAGGGGGATTTGGCATCCTTCGTCCAAACGAGTCCAAGAAGATGTGGGTAACGGGAGCAAATGTTGAGATACATCCATTAGGTACAGGGAATGAGGCAAAGTTTGACGCCATCAAAAGTGGTTTTATTCCTTTGGAATGGCTCAAGAATCTTTTGGACCTTCGAACTGCAAAACCAATTGAAAAATTCTGGAAAGCTTCAGATTTCCATCAGGGCGAATATCAGCCAGGAGTCTTTCTGGAAATTGGCTCCAAAAGTTCAGCCAATGAAAGGGGATTCTTTACAAGGCAATATACCCGGCTTCGGGATGGAGTGACCCTTTCACTTTATTTGCAAGGCTTGGATGAATCAGCGGCAAAGAAAAGGTTGGTAACCCCTCTGGGTGGTGAGGGCAAATTTGCCACCATCCATCTCAGAGATACAGACGATCAGGTTTTACCTAAAATTACCAAATTGAACAAGGAAGATGGCAAGTGCAGATTCTTCATTTACCTTGCCACCCATTACAGACCTACGACAAAGGACAAGATTAATCGTATTAATGTTCTTGAAGCCTTGAAAGAAGACCTCCAATTGCAAAACGTAGAATTTGCAGGGTCTTCAGTCGGCAAGCCCATCAAGATTGGTGGATGGGACATGTTCAGGAACAGACCCCTGCAATTGGATGCTTTCGTGCCTGCGGGAAGCGTCTTCTTCTTCAGGGCAGATGAGTCTCTAGAAATGGAGATACTCGCAGGTTCAAGAAATAAGGTTGGCCAGTTCACCCGTTTCGGGTTTGGTCAATATCTAGTTGGCACGTGGTGAAATTACCATGAAAGGAAAGTTACTATCAATATTTGCGGAAACACAGATGCATGTGGGCATAGGGAGATCCGAAACATTCGTTGACCTGCCCTTTGCCCGTGAAGGAATTACAGAATACCCTTTCATTCCCGGAACGGGGATCAAGGGAAGCCTCAGACACCATTTTGGGGTACCTACAAAGGAATCAGAAAAGACAAATGATTCAGAAGGATCTGAGAAACAAGAGCTTGCCGGATCATTCGGAACCCAAGATAGTGCAGGCAATGTTGTCTTTTCGGATGGCAGGCTATTGATGTTACCTGTGCGGAGCCTTATGAAAACCTATTTTTGGGTCACCTGCCCCTATGTGCTGGAACGATTGAATAGAGACCTGAAAGTTCTTGGAAGTGAACATGAAGTTCCTATTCCAACAGTCAAAAAGAATGGCTATGTCGGAAATGATCACGGTACAATTGTACTGGAAGACAGGGAATTTAAACGAAATGGGAATGAGGGATTTGAAAAGATAGCCTTGACACTTGGAAAGTTTATTCCTCATGAAACTACAAAGAGAAGGTTGAAGGGTCAGCTCATTGTCCTCCATGATGATGATTTCAAGTGGTTTGCCAAGTACGGTCTCATGATTCAGGCAAGGAATGTGTTAAAGGAAGAAACAAAAACGAGCAAAAATCTGTGGTATGAGGAATGGGTATCGACAGACACGGTATTTTATGCTTTTCTTTTGACAAGAAATGGTGAAGACCCGCTTCTTGATAAATTAACCAATGAATACGTTCAATTGGGAGGCAATGAGACCGTTGGACAGGGCATCTGCCTTTTTACGGAAGTGAATCTGTGAGGTGCAAGGGATGAATGCGGCAACAGTGGATCATGAAAGGGCACAGGTTGCTCTTGAATCAGTACAGAGAATTGTGAAGAAACCCGAGGTGGCAAAGAAATTCAGGAGCTATGCGGAAAGCCTACCGGCAATTATTGTACGGAATGGATTGGGGCAAGCGCTGGCAATGGAAGCAGCAAGTGGAAAAGTGGGAACCAATGCAACGAAAACTGATGAGATCGCCCACAAAGAACTGTACACTATGCTTAGCAATTGGCTACTTAGGAAATTGTTTCAACGACAAGGAGCAATCAGACCAATGCAGGTAATCGAGGAGATTATCAAGTGTGACCAAACAACCTACATGCATGCACAGGAAGAGGCACTTCAATTCATGCAGTGGGTCAAGCGGTTTGCCAACGCTATGATTGAGAGGGTTCAAAATGATTGAATATCTGGAAAATGAGAAGGTACCAATGCCACGGTTCGAACGTATGGGTAAAGAACCGAATATGGGATTGGTCTTTAATAAGTACTACCCATGGAATTTTGAAAAGGGTATTTCTAAAATAGATGGATGGGTACAAAAGTACATCAATGAATTCAATAAAAGGAGACCGTTAAACGAATATGACCAAAGATATAGAAAGATGGTCATCAATAGGGGAGGTTATCTATTTGATCTTGAATGCCTATCGGATCTGATTATCGGCATGGGAAATGCCCACCCCATGGAAAATGGCTTTACCTTTGATCATGCCCAAGGTCTGCCGTTTATTCCAGGCACAACCATTAAGGGAATTTGGAAGGCGACAAAACATTTTCAAAAAAATAAAACCGATCAAAATAAGGGCAGTAAAGAAGAGAATCAAGATAAAAAAGGTAAAGAAGATAAAACAGTGGATAACTTTATTTTCCTTGATGCAATCCCCATTTCAGTCAAGATGAGGATTGACATTATGACACCCCATTATCAGCCGTATTATTCTTCAGGTGAACCTCCTGGAGACTATTACAGTCCCATCCCCATACAGTTTGTCACTGTTTCCAAAGGGTCAAAATTTCTTTGGGGTGTTATTCCAAGACCGAAATACACTAAACAAGCTGGCTTATCTGAAGAGAAGATTAAAGAACAG
>WAKA01000072.1 GCA_015523565.1 Candidatus Heimdallarchaeota archaeon
CTATAAAAGCTTCTGCAATTGACAAATGTAAATGAATAATTTTTTTAAATTAAATAATTTAGAATTTTAATTTTTTAAATGCAAGTATTTTAGGGCTTATGATTTTTTTATTTTGAAATCATTTTTTTCTTCTTTTCATGACTACTAAAGCCATAGGAACAGCAAACATTGCCAAAGCAGTCAAGCCCTCATAACCAAGGAATGCAGTGCCAGGTTTGGAGGTCACTTGTCCTGGGGAGGAAGATGATTCAATCTCACCACCACCAGCAGATGCGGCAAAGATTGCACCACTGGAAGAGTATGATGAGCTGGAACCTTGTTCAGTTGCAGAGGCTTCGCTTTGCTCTTGTGCGGCAGCTGAAGCGGCAAGGTTGAACAATGAACCACCAGATACCTCCTTGGCAGGTGCTGCGGCAACACCAGTCCTTGGTTGGTCACCAAGTGAGGATTGCCCAGGCATATCGTATGATGCCATTGCAGCAGGCAGGACACCACTGTCACCTTTCAGTTGGAGTTCAAGAGTGATAGTAATGCTTTCACCCACATCGATGGAAGTAGAGTCAAGTTTGACATATGTTAGATCCAAAAATGTAAACGTGGAAATTGTTCCTTTACTTGTGCTTTGTGAAAGCAGATCAAAGTCAGCCGTTGGAATGGTCTGCAATGCAGTTACATTTGTTGGCGCATCTCCGACGTTTGTCAGGGTAATGGAGTAAGTGAATTTCCCATCTGCATCTGGAGTGGTTGAAGATGTGTCAATTTGAATTCTGGGTTCCGGTACGGCTGGCTTTGCAGAATCGTCTGGAGGCAAGAGAAGACCACCAGTAAGTGTTGATGTCACATAGTGTTTTGCTTCACCACCATATTGGTATTCTGTAACACCCTCATCGAAGAAATCAGTTACTTGAGGTGGTGCCTGACCTTTTTCAGAGATAAACTCAGTCACGGCAAACACAGGGTGATAGCCGATGAAGGTATTAGCAGTAACAGTAACGGTGACCACAGTGGATTCACCAGGACCTAACTTTCCTATATCAATGTTGGCGAAGTTTTGGGGTTTGACAAAATCCCAATCCCTACCAAGTCTTGCATGGAAGAGATGTACTGAAATATCGTCAGCATCTGCATTTCCAGTATTTGTGACATTGACCTCTATTGTTACGTCATCACCAACAGTAAAGACCTGTTGATTACCGGCAAATCTGACAGTAGTTGAAATGACTGCCTGATCATCTGCAAATTGCAGGTTTTGACCATTTGCAATCCCGAAGAATTCAAATCCTTGGGCATTTTCCCATGTGAATGGAAGACCTGTGGAAATGAATGAATTGGCATCAACATTTGGAATGGGGCTATATGCGGGATCAATCTGGAATGAGAGAGGCATGCCATTATAATCGTTAAGGGCAAAGAGGTATTGCATTAATTCGAAATAGTCCCTTGTCTTTGATTCCAAGGTAAGGGTCTTGTATGTAACGCCGCCAGCTGTTGTATTGCCAGGATACAGAGCCATTAAAGCGAATGTGTCACTTTGGGATGGAACATTGTTGACCCTGAAGCTAAGAGAAGTAGATGCACCAGCATCCAATGATGCAATGTTTGCAACCAAGAATGTTTGGTTCACAACATTTTGATCCTTTCCAACAGGGCGTTCCTCAATTGTAAAGTCACCAGCATCAAGTTGGAAAAGATCAACTTTTTCATAGTATGCTGCAAGAGCGGCGTAATAAGTTGCATTCAATGCATCAGGAATTGCGTTCTTAACAGCATCAACTAGGTTGCTGATGTCTGTTGGGGATGTCAAATCAACGCTTTGGGCCGCAGGAACAATGTAATTATAAATTGCATCTACAGCAGATTGAGGTGCGCCGTCTGGCATAATAACTGAGAAGTTAACTGTTGACAAGCCAAGATCTGCATATCTCAGTGTAATTGAAGTGGAAGTATTCCAATCAGCAAGTTGGTTGGTTGTTGAATTGACATACCATCCGTCAAGTGAGAGG
Organism: Candidatus Heimdallarchaeota archaeon; assembly: GCA_015523565.1. Taxonomy (GTDB): domain Archaea; phylum Asgardarchaeota; class Heimdallarchaeia; order Heimdallarchaeales; family Kariarchaeaceae; genus WAKA01. The sequence goes on from WAKA01000072.1 coordinate 2,004, forward strand.
AAATTGAAATTGACATTGCTATATCCAGGAACATTTGTAACTTCCATGGAGATATTGAATTGTGTTGAGAATGATTCATCCAATTCATATCCAGTCTTAATCCTGTAAAGGGAAAGTCCAGAGTTAATAATTCTTTTAATGTCTGGACCCAACGGCAAAGCCAAATCAATGTTTTTGGCAGTTGCTTGACCGATGTTTGTGAAGTCATACTTGAACTCAAGAATACCTTGAGTATTGAGTAAGTCCTGGTCAATGGTCAGTTTTCCTTCAACCATTGGGAATTGCCGTGCCATCCCTATATTGTAAGTGATTTGATAATCATTTGCACCATTACCCAATGCATATTCTGGACGGGGGTGATTAAGATCCCAAAATGCAGTGCCAGTGACATGAGGAAGCCTGTTTGAGGTAGCGGGTGAAATTGACAATGGAGTGATTGGATAAGGCACATTTAATCTGATCCTGCTTATATCAGCATCTGATGCACCATTAACATCCATTCCCAAAACGTTCATGGTTGACATTGTCAATGAACCGTCTGCATTTGTTGTCAATCCATTGGCGTCAACAAAGAAACCACCACGAATAGGCATTTGATCTCCTGATGCCAAGGGGAACAATCCAAAACCTGCGCCACGAATGCCAGAAGTTGGGAAAACTCCTAAAACATCACTGAATCCTCCAGATCCAGAAGCCTGTGCATCTGCAAGAACTTGATTGACGGCCGTGTCGTTTCCACCTGAAAAGATAAAAATGTAGGAATTGCCTGTTAAGACACCATAGACCATTGTCATGGAAATGCCATATCTTGTCTCAACGGCAGAAACGGCAGAGAACGCCTTTGCAACTGCATCAGTGGATCCAAGAGATTTTGGATAGGCGATTTGCAGACTTACACCATCGGGTAGTGGAATGGGATTTCTTGTAAGATAACTACCAATCCCAGATTGATTCAAACCAAAAATTATCCATCCTTTTGCATCAGCAAATCCAGCAGAGCTGGTTGAAAAGTCAGATGGATATGTAAATGAACCACCATAAATGTAATCTCCAACATAAACGGCAGAGCCTATGCCTGCAGTAAGTGTAAGATATTCTAATTTAATGTCTGTGACAACAGAAGTGGTTTCAAGGTTTGGTACAGTTTGAGAAGGAGTTGCCATGGGAGATGTAACCATCATCATGATTACAGTCACAGTGGCCAGAATTGTTAGAAAGTTGGTTGGTCTTTTCATTTGTAACCTCACCATATATTTGTACCTAAGGTATGCTACTATTATCTTTTCCTTTATTCTATTTATATGTATATGAACTAACTTAGTTGAAAAAAAAGGGAGAACCGTCAAACAACCCATATTTTGTTTATTGGGACATTTCAGATAAAGAAATCGAATCAAAGGCGGCCTTCTTTACCCTGTTCATAATAGCCAACCCTTGTTCAGTTTCTTCTGTTTCCTCGATGTATGCAGTTTTTACAACCAGTTCATCGAGCATCCTGAAATTTTCGAAAAGATTCTTCTGGATTTCTTTCAGAGTTTTCCCCATTAGTCTATACTTAATCTCATTACTGTGGTTATGTTCAGGATGAGTACAAAGGAGAATGTAATCATCATTTTCTTTTTTCAAGAAGTTGTCCAGTACACTCTCATTTTCAAAATCCTTCAAAAGGACAATTGGGGTTTTGGGTGAATAATGGCGGTATCTCATGCCCGGTGACAGTTTGCTGATTTCGCTGTCAGTTTTCATTTGGATTTCAGGAATAAATTTCCTTAATTGTTCAATTGTTACCCCTCCAGGTCTCAAAAGTATTGGAGGATCAGTGACAAGGCTTACTACAGTTGACTCAACACCAACCGCACAAGAACCGCCATCTAGAATTAATGGGATTTTCCCTTTCAAATCATCAAAAACATGCTTTGCAGTAGTTGGACTTGGTCGTCCCGAAATGTTGGCGCTTGGTGCGGCAATGGGTTTATTGAGAGTGGCAATTAATTTTTGGGCAATGGGATGGGAAGGCGCACGCATTGCAACTGTTGGCAATTCCTTTGTCACTAAGGAGGAAATATGACTAGATCGTTTCAAGACAAGGGTCAATGGCCCTGGCCAGAAATTTTCTGCAAGTTCATAGGCAATTGGAGGAATTTCGACAGAATATTGTTGCATCATTTCAATATCAACCACATGGACAATCAAAGGATTGTCTGATGGTCTTGACTTTGCCTCAAAAATCTTTTTCACTGCATTGTCATTAGTTGCGTCTGCTCCCAGTCCATAAACAGTTTCGGTTGGAAAAGCAATAATTTCCCCTTTTTGCAATAGAGTTACAGCTTTCTGTATTATTTCTGGGTCTGGATAAATAGGATCAATTTTAATTACCTTCGTGTCATATGGTTTCAATTTCATTTTATTCTAAAACTTGATAGAATTAAAGTGTTAACACACATTACTTTATGGAATTTGCGGAAGCCCATATTGTTGTAACTATAAGAATAAATCTACAGAAAAACATGAAAGATTGATCATGAGGTTTTTGAGGAAAAGAACGGAAGATGACAGTTTGGTTGCACCAAATATTGAAGATTTTAGTTCTTGGATACAATATGTGATTAACACGTACAATTTACATGAAGGGGCATATACCTTGACAGCAGGAATTGGGGGGTTTTTGCTATTTATAGACGGACAGGGGATTACATGGATACCATATGACACAGTCAAAAGGAAGTTGAGACAAATTGAAAAAAAGGATTTAGCAATTCCTACAGCAATTGGTTCAGGGGTTGCACTTGTTTCCATTCTTCAAATGCCAATTACATCATTGTTTGTTGCAAATGTTGTCTTAAAGAAAGTGACAAAGCTGTTTTTAGTTAATCCGCCCAAATCAATCAGGAGATATTTTCTGTCTGAAATTGAAGCAGTAAGAGTCAAGGCAATCCGTATTAAAAATTGGCAGAAGTTTTTGGAAAGGGATGAGAGCATTCAAGAAGATTCTTTTGACATTAATGAGGGGATAGAACGGATTAAAGAAATCCAAGGATTTGAAAAACTTGTGAAAATTTTGGAGCAGATGGAAGACAGCAAGGAAGTTGCTTTGCAGATCAATATTCAGACAGTCTTGGATTCAGAGCAGAATGCAATAATTGACAAATTCATTAGGACAACTAAAAAACTTCTGTTGAGCAATTCAAAAGAAACCCTTGTTTTCCCAATACAGCCAAACCTCTTGTTCTTTTTGGCAGAACTTGATAGGAAAGGATTACCATTATACTTTGAATGATCTATGGCATCGATGATGTGACTAGAATATGTTCCAATCCTTGTAAAAGAAATATTAACTGATTGAAGTTTTCTTCCCCTAGTTCTCCCCTGATAAAGTCCTGTACATTCAACCAAAGGGGATATGCTTTCATCAAAGATTCAGACCCTTTTTCTGTAAGTTTTATGGTTTTTTGGGTTCTATTGGCTTCGTCAGTTCTCATTGAAATCAATCCCATATCTTCCAATACTCTTAGATTTCTGGAGAGGGTTGACGGATCAACAGCCATTGCAAAACTTAATTCCTTCACAGTGGGCTCAATTCCCTTGTTTACATTGAATCCTTGAATCGTAAGCATGATGGCAAGTTGATTGATATTGATTCCAGAAGGCTTAAGCTTGGCATCATATAGCTTAGTTATTAACCTAGAGACCTTGCGTATGTTTGTGCACATGCAGGTTTCCACTAAAGAAAAATAATCAATGGAGGTCATTGTCCGACAACTATTATTGATTTTTTTAACTACTTGAAGCTTTGCTTGGGCAAGTGCTAATGCCTAAAAGTGTATAGAGAGGACAGAACTTGATTGTGGCTGTCACCAATGGGATAAGGGAGAAAACCATTAAACCAATTCCCAATCCCGAATTTCCACCTTGAAAAGTCAAGAAACCCCACACAAGCAGGGCAATTCCGATTACAAATCGTATTACACGATCAACAGTTCCAACATTTACGTCTACCATTTTTGGATCACTCCTGTATATACCGTTTATGTATATACAATTAATGTATATGCATTGAATTAGATAAATGTTTCGGTAGACGTCAAGCATGCAATTTTCAATAAAGATAAGCGAGGAATGGCAGTGTAAGTTTGACATTTTGGATTTTACATTAAAAAATCAAACAGACATCCAATGTATGACATTAATTAGAAAACGAATATTTCCATATGAAAGTCCTGAATCTGATGGGATATTCTCGTTCACAAATCCGTCATATCCGGAGAAAGCAATGAATTTGCCCTTTCCATAAAGACCTAGGATTCCTATGACTGATGTTACAATCTTTGTACCTAAAATATCAGTAATTGTTTCCTGATAGAACCCTAGTTCTGTATATGTATGGGATGTGGTTTCAATTGAATAACCCCCTACAATTAGACTGGTAACGCCATCTAGGACATTTATATCATTTAGGTCATTTGTGGATGAGAATTTTGAGTTAACTGGAAACTTTTTGGAAATGGAAACCCCAAATGATGCAAACGCGTTATTCATGGCATTTTTGTTGTCTTCAATGGTATTATCAAGTAAAAACATGACTTTGCCGCCATTTGCTATGAATTCCGTATAGGTGGCGAAAAGTGTTTCGTTGAAATTACTGAATACAGTATTTGTATCCCCCTCCATTGTTGATCCAGGTTGAAGAACAATAATTGCATCATAGTTTTTTAGGGGAATTTCATTGATCGGGTCATTATTAAACTTCGGTAGGACAAGATTGTTCCTCAACTCTGTTTGGAGGTCAAAGAGTGCACCATATTCAAAATTCAAACCATTTATGCTGAAAGAATTATCCAACAGGATGGAATAATTATATGAACCAACTATTTCGAACTGATATGTCAGATTATTACCTTTTTTTGGGGTAACGTTCAAGACATAAATTCCTTTGGGAGCCGTTTGCGGAATAGAAAATTCAGCAGTAATTACGGATCCCCAGTTGCTAAATGGATCGATTTTCATTGTAACAAAATCAGATGCATTTCCAGAGACGTCTAGTTGAGGGGGAAAGAGGGAATAGTTAATGTAAGTTGAAACAGCTTTCCATGAAATAGAGAAGTTTTCACCATTAAACCGTTTAATACGGTCTTTTCCACCCCCAAAAAGAAAGGTTGAGTTTAACACGTCATCAATGGCATTTTCTGGTAATGGGTTTTTGCGGATATCTTGAACAACCCCCCACCCCAGTTTTTCATCAAAGTAGTTCAACTTGTATCCAGATGAATGGCGTACCATCAACCCTTCAATCAATTGTGGGGTTGGATTTATTATACCAGAACCAATCAAATATTCCCTATAATTTGCAATATAAGCAGTGATTATTGGGGTTGAGAAGGAAGTTCCCCTTAATGACATTCCCTCTAGTGGGCTACCATCAGCAACGAAATCAGTTGTATATATTCCATAAATGTTCCTGCCCCAAGAGGAAAAATAATAGCTTGTATTTGTCTTAAGGTCAATTGATCCCACACCAATTGTTGATGGAATTATTGCAGGCCATTCACCCTTTCCAATTGAGTCGGTGTCAGGGGTTCCATCATTTCCTGTAGAAATAGAGAAAATAACTCCATATTTTTCAGTATAATCTGTAAATACATCCACAATTTCTTTTGTCAATACTGGAAGGGTGCCTATTGAAATGTTAATCACGTGGGCCTTTACTTCCAGAACAGCCCAATCAATTGCAGCATAAAATGCGTCATAGGTAATTTCACCCGCCTTGTTTGCAATTTTGGCGGAAAAAACCATGGAATCTGGAGAATTGGAATGGATTAGTTGGCACACATACCTCCCATGTCCGACAGTATCGTATGGGGTAGTTTCACCATAAAGATATCCATATTTGGAGTTGACAAAATTTTTGAATTCAACTACAAAAGACTGGTCATTGGAACATCCACTATCTATTACTGCGATTCTTGTTGGCAATTCAGAATATGTAATTGCTGGAGGCTCAGTTTCAGTTCGGAAAAATAGCGGAACCAATAAAAAAGCAGAGAGAGAAACAAGCAAAATAAAGAATAAGATACTTTTAAGGAATAGATTAAGTATGGAATTATCCACAAACATTTCATGGATTGAATTTATTTAAACAAATTGAAATTGTATTATTACCTCTCTTGCAGAGGGACAAACTTTCTTTCTGTATGTCCAATATAAATCTGCCTTGGTCTATGAATGCGGAATTCAGGGTCTGCTCTCATTTCTTTCCATTGTGCAATCCATCCAGGGAGTCTTCCGAGTGCAAACATGACAGTAAACATTTCCTTGGGGATGCCCAATGCCCGATAAATGATACCACTGTAAAAGTCCACATTTGGATAGAGTTTTCTTTCAATGAAATATTCATCATTCAGGGCAACTTCCTCAAGTTTTTTGGCAATATCCAACAACGGGTCTTCAACCCCAAGTTCGGCAAGGATTTCGTCAGCGGCCTTCTTCAAGATACGTGCCCGTGGATCGAAATTCTTGTAGACCCTATGACCGAATCCCATGAGTCTGAATCCTGAAGACTTATCCTTTGCCATGTTCACATACTTTTCAATGTCGCCGTTATCTTTCTGGATTGCTTCGAGCATCTCAATGACTGCCTGATTTGCACCACCATGTAATGGTCCCCAAAGAGCGGAGACTCCTGCCGCAATGGCAGAATACATATTTCCTTTTGAGGAGCCAACCATCCTGACAGTTGATGCGGAACAATTCTGTTCATGGTCTGCATGGAGAATAAGCAATTGGTTCAGAGCCTTTTCAACAACAGGATTGACTTGATAGTCATCTGTTGGGGATTTTTTGAACATCATGTTAAGGAAATCTCCAACATATCCCAATTTTGGATCTGGGTAGATATAAGGCTGACCAATCGATTTTTTATAGCTGTATGCGGCAATTGTCTTGACTTTTGCGAGGAGTTTGATAATATCACTCCTATGATCCTCATGTTCATTTTCAGGGGGATGGAAAGTTGAGAGAGCGGTAATCATGGAGCTTAGAACGGCCATAGGGTGAGCAGTTGCGGGGAATCCTTCGAAGAATTTTTTCATATCCTCATGGATCATTGCATTTTCCTTGAGTTCATTTTCAAATTCATCCAATTGGGATTTTGTTGGAAGCTCTCCAAAAATGATAAGATACATCACTTCAGTGAAAGATGCATTTTTTGCCAAGTCTTCAATATTATAACCCCGATATCTTAAGATCCCTTCTTCACCATTAATGAAGGTAATTGCACTTTTACAAGATCCAGTGTTTGCATATCCTGGATCGTAAGTGATTACTCCACCAGAGAGTGCCCTTAATTTCTTGATATTGATTGCCATTTCCCCTTCTGAGCCGATGATTACAGGCAACTCAATTTCCTTATCGCCGATAATTATTTTTGCGGTGGTAGGATTTTCTCCTGACATAAGCATTCTTGTGATTGATATTTTATAAAAAAATAATATGTGCCATAAACTATTGTAAATTTATTTTTTATTTTTTGATCAGAATATGCTTAATCATAGCACATTTTCGTTCAAATGGAAATCATTTTATTCTTAGAATAATAAGATTATTTCCAAGGGTCCAATATTACTTTTCCAATATTCTTTCGTGCGTGGATGAAAGAATGAGCTTTTGATGCGTCAGAAAGCGGAAACACTTTATGGATAACTGGATGAATATCTTTTTCTTCAACTAATGCCTTCAATTTTTCCCAAGCAGGTCGTATGATTTCAGGATATTTTCGTAGGTAACCAACATGAAGCCCCATGAATCCTTTACTGTTCCGTAGAAGGTCACGGAAAGAGACTCTTGGAATAGCTCTCCAAGCTTTGAAAAGAGAGATTGGATTTTTTTTGGAATATTGGATTCCAGTTGCCCCAATCGATACCAACCGACCCATTGGTGCAAGAATCTTCATGCTTCTTTTGAAGACATCCCCACCCATTGTTTCCAAGATGAAATTGGGTTTAACAGGCATCTTTTGGTCAAAATCATCATAAGAATAAGGTTCAGCCCCTAAGTTTTTGATCTTTTGCCTTTTATGTTCACTCCCTGTAGTGGCATGAACATCAAGACCTAAGGCGTTGCCAAGTTGAATGGCCGCGGTTCCCACGCCTCCTGCACCAGAATGCACCAACATCACTTCCTTTTCCCTGACCCTTGCCATTTCAGTCATGGCAATCCAAGCAGTAAAATAAGTGGCAAGAAAAGAGGCGCCTTCTTGAAAATTAAAGTGGTTGGGCATCGGAAGCGCAAGAGATTCTTGGATAGTTATGTATTGAGCATATCCTCCAGATTGAACACCCAAAATAACTCGGTCACCCACTTCAAAATTGCGGACATCTTTTCCCTTTTCGATAACTTCACCTGATGCTTCCAAACCTAATATATATGGTAATTTTGGTGCCCAAGAGTACCTGCATTGCCTTGATAAAAGATCTGCATAATTAACTCCAGAATAGTGAATTTTCACCAATAACTCATTTGCAGTTGGATGGGGATCAGGAACTTCACTGATTTGCAAGACATCTGGAGAACCACATTTGCTGAGAACTATTGCCTTCATTAATTTCGATGGGAGAAGGGGCAATTTAGTTTATTGTTGAAAAAATCGTTAAATGCCAACATGAAGATGTTTCAAATAATTGATAATTTAAATAGAAAAACATATTGGAGCCAAAGTTGGTTTTTCACTAAAACCTATAAAGATAATTGCAATATCATCCATAGATGGAAAAGATTGTTGACCATGAAATGCACAACCCAAAAAGAATGGTCTTGATGTCGGTGATGGTTCCCACGTTAGGCGCATTTGTAGTTGTTTTTGTAACAGGAGGGATTTTCAGAGATATCCTCTTTAGGTTTAGTAGCACAATATATTATCCGAGTTTAGGCATTTTCACTTCAGTTTCAGTATTTACCATCTTATTTTGGCGAACAAGGCATTTCAATATGCAAAGCAAAATTTTATTGTTGCTAATGTCCATTTGCTTAGTTTTATTCAACCTGATCAATACTTTTGAATGGAAAACCTCACAATATTATCCGCCATTACAGAGACCGATAGGTCATCCTCTTTTGAATCTGGCAGATTCATTGTTAATAATGTTTATAGTCATAACATATTTTCACTTTGTAAGTCTAAGATACAGGGACTTCACGCCATTGCCTTCATCTTTTGTAATTTTATTGGCGGCACCAGGATTTTTGACCACAAATTTGGAGATTGTTTTTCAGGATGAAACAAGCTATGCACATTTGCAATATGCAATGGGATATTTTCTGCCATTATTAGGCATAGCGACTATTGGTGTTGCCATTTTTGTGATACATGTCTCTTACAAGATTTATTCATCAACTACAATATTGCAGATACGCCAAGGGTCATTTGAGATTATTGGATCTGTAATATTCCTTTCATATGCATTTGTTTCACAGGCATTGACGCGAGATACTTTCAATTTTGCGGGGGTTGAAATCAGGATACTGCAACTGCTGTTGTTTGTAATAGGAACAACCTTGTTTACCTTTGTCTATGCAAAGAGACCAATATTCACTTATGCATTACCAATAAGATTACAGGAGATGATTATCTATTCCGCGGGAGGTATTCCCATATGGGATATTTGTTTTACCCATCCAACAGAAAATGCAAGGACAGGATTGAAAACTAGTGCCTTGACAGCTATAGGTGAACTGGTCAAGGATCTTTCTGGATTCAAGGGAAGAATTAAGGAGTTAATATTGGAAGATGGAAATCTTTTACTCAATCATTATCAGAAATATTCGTTTTGTATAATTGCAGATTCCATTTCAATGCAATTGAGGAATAGTTTTATTGAATTTTCAAATCAGCTTGATGACTACCTCATGAAAAAGGAAGACATGAATTGGGGAGTTATGCCAGACCCAGAAGAATTTTTTGTGCCATTGGTGACCAAATTCTTTCCCATTGAATTTACGACATCAAAACTTGAAGAGTTAAAGACATGATAATCAACACAGAACCGTACATATAAAGGATTAAGGGTAAAACGTAAAAATTATATCTATGATAATATAATTATATAGTGATAAAATGATTGAAAGTATAATAATTATTGCATCTATTGGCATTGCCGTTTATTTATTGATAGCTCTTCTTCTCTTTCTTTTTTTCAGCAATAACATATTATTATGGAGATCCAGAAGGTATTCCATACCATATGGAAGAGATGAAGGTTATCAGGAAAGAAAGGAACTTAAGAATCCCCGGATTGTATATTGGCTTTGTCACAATCCCAGACAACAAAACGAGGATGATTGGGTTGTGCTTTTACATAGTTGGGGTAGAAATTCTGGGAGAATGGTAACACGTGCATCCGTTTACTGGGAATTAGGATTTTCGCTTATTTTTCTTGATGCAAGATCCCATGGCGAAAGTGAATATTCGTGGCCATCCAATGGATTTACATTTGGAGAAGACGCCATTAGGGTAGCTGAGAAAGAAGGCATAAGGAATCCAATTGTTCATGGCCTTTCTGCCGGTGCGATAGCGGCAGTTGTTTTTGCAAAGCATCGACAAGTACGGGCATTGGTTTTGGAAGCATTAGTCAGTGACTATGAAACCATGGTTTATGACACAATGAGGTTTTTCCATCTGCCAAGGTTTTTGTTTGGATGGGTGGCTAGACTCCTTCTCAATCAAAACTTGCCTTTCGATTTTTATGAACCTAAAAAGGTACTACCAAGCTTAGATAGTCCAATCTTCCTAATTCATGGGGAGAATGACAGATGGTTTTTGCCAAATCATCATTATGAAATAAATAAAAGGGCACTTAAGGGTAAAGATGCGGAATTTTGGTTGGTTCCTGGTTCAAAACACTCAAAAATGGCACAACATCCAGAATATGAACAAAAACTCCTTTCTTTTTTGGTAAGGAATGTTCTAAAGCAGAAAGCAATAAAGAAACCTATGAAAGCGATTGCTATCGATCAGCCTATAAAGAATTGAGAGAAACCAATCCTATGGCCAATGACAACCTTTTAGTGGGATTGCCAGGATTTCGTGATTTCTATCCGGAGATATGGGAAGAGATTTCATTCGTCATTAAGAGAATGAAAGAAGTATGTAAGAGGTACAACTATGTGGAATATGAGGGACCATCGTTGGAACCTATTGAATTGTTTGAAGCAAAATCTGGGGAAGGGTTAATGGGGGAAGTTTTCCATGTCAAGGACATCAATGGTAGGCATTTGGTTTTACGTCCAGAACAGACACCAACATTGGCCAGAATGTTAGCCAAGGAACAGCAAAGATATCAAAAGCCGATAAGATGGTTTTCTATACCACGTCTTTTCCGAGATGAGACACCACAAAAAGGAAGATTAAGGGAATTTTGGCAATTGAATGCAGATATTCTTGGTGAAGAGTCAATACTTGCAGATGTTGAGGTGATTGCGCTTGCCATTGACATTGTCAGGGCATGTGGATTAGCAGACAATGAGTTTGTTGTTTATGTAAACAACCGGAAACTTCTGTCTACAATGTTAAAAGAGTTGGGATTGGAAAAGCTGTCCACAAGCATTATTCAAACAATTGACCGGAAACAGAAATACATGCAAGAATACGTTGAGAAGCAACTATCCTCGACATCATCAAATGCAAAGGAATATGCAATGTACTTCCGGAGATTGTTGGTTGCATCAGGACAATTTTTAGATAAGCTTCTTAAGGAATCCCCACAGGAATTGATGCCGTACTATGAGAGGAGGGATGAAATTGGCAGACAGGTTCTTGAACAAGAATTAGGGAAAATAGGGGTAGGGACGGATGCAATAAAGACAATTATTTCAATTACCTCATTTCAAGCAAAAGGAGACAAGTTCCAAGACGAGATTGAACGCGTTGATATCCCAGATTATCTAGAACCAGTTATAAATGAATTTAAGCAAATGGCGGTATATTTGGATGCCACAGGAGCCCTAGATCCAGTGGTCTTTGATTTTGGACTTGCAAGGGGATTGGATTACTATACTGGATTTGTTTTTGAGGGGTTTGACAAGACAGGGGAGGTTGTAAGGGCAATTTTTGGAGGAGGGAGATATGAAGACCTAGTAAGTGCAATTGGTGGAGAGCCACTTGCTGGTGTTGGGTTCGGGATGGGAGACGCAGTCATTTTGGAAATACTGAAGTCAAAAGGGAAGCTTACAGCGGACAAGTCCAAAATGGTTGATTTGTATATTGCACCTTTAAAAAGTGGACAGATCCCTAAATCACTAAGTATTGCAAATAAACTAAGAGGAAAATACCAAGTGCTTTGCAATCCTTTCAAGTGGAAATTGAAGAAACATTTGGAAATTGCAGACCAGTATTCTGCAAGATATACAATCATTATAGGACCAAGAGATGTTGAGAATAAAGTCATCAGTCTGCGAGACATGAAATCCAAGGAAACGCAAACAATCCCAGAAAATGAATTGGAAGATAAGTTGCAAGAATTGATAAAATAATCAAAAGATAAAGAAATTAAAAATTGCAATCCATAAATACAGGAATATGAAAAATCCCATCATCACCCCATGCCTAAAAGCACGAGTGTTTGTCATTTCCTTCAGGTTGTATTTTTTCTTCACGTAAATCCCGAAAACATATGATTGGATGAAATAAAAGAAAAGTCCAACCCATCCCAAGGTAGTTTTGCTGGTATTATAAACGACACCAGAAACAATCCCCATGAGAATTCCTGAAAGGGTGCTTGCCAACAACTTGACAGAATAAGCCTTATCAACGTCCTTGAATTCCTTGAATTTCCAAATAGCGCCTGGTGTTTGGGCTGGTGAAGACATTAAATCAATCTTTTTCTTGCGTTAAATAAACTCTTTTGTGTTTCACAATTAGATATAACCAATAATAAGGTCCACTTGAGCCCAATAGTCAGGCTCATTGGTAAATTTTTCTATGATTCTATCAATCAGGAGAGTGTCTTCCTTGATTTCATCATAAAATTGCCTTGGCCAGATGGCGATAAGGTGGATTCTTCCATCAGCCAATGCACCAAAGAGTATTCCGATTTTTTGACCCGTTTCACGCATAATGCCCATTAGAGCCCATATGGCAAGACCAGTCATATCCTCGCCTGTATCGGAAATAATTTTTTTGAGGTTTCTGAAGACCGAATAATGGTCAAGTTCAACAGACAGTTTTACAATGGTATCTATAAATGATCTATCCAAAGTTGGTTCTCCGAGGATCGTTGAAACATCAAAAAATTTTATCAGCATGTCGTCCTTTTCTGAAGTTTGGTCAGCCCCCTCAAGTATTAATTGCCACGTGGGAGGGTCAGATTCAAGAGTCATCATTTACACAAGCACATTTGCATATATATCATTTTTGCGACCTTAAACCTGTAACTTGATGCCTTCAGGAGTAACAATGTCAAAGGTATCTCCAGGAACAGATAGCAGATATCTTCCGTCTCGTAAATTGGTAACTGTAGATGTGCCAGGAGCAACAACGGTGATTGTTGCGTCTGCAATTGGCTCTACTTGACCATTAGATGTTTTCAATAAGGTAATATATGACCCTGATTTGGAAGCGCTGAATGAGATTGGGACATTCAATGTCTGATTCAGTGTATTTTTGGCGTCTTTTAAGATAACCAAGTATGTCACGTCAATTGAATAGGAAGATGGCGCTAATGTATTGCCTATCGAAAATTTGGTTATGGTAAACGAAGAGGTGTATCCTCTTTTCAAGAGATAGTTCGTCAATGAAGCCAGTTGAGTTTTTAATTCAACATCAACATTTGAGGTATTTTTACCTTGAGTAAATCTGGCAAGACCCGTGACTGTCAAATCATATAGATTGTCAACAGTATTTCTCCAAGTAGAAACAAAAATTTCGGTGCCCGATGAAGGGTCTGTGTAGTTTGCTTTCTGAATGTCAAGCAACAATGATGTAATTGACACAAAAAAAGTAAGCATCAAAAGTGTAAGCAATAAAAAAATTTGACTTCTTCTTTTCATTTTCACACCTCAAAGTTTCCAAGCCGTAATTTGGAATCGATACCTCTCATAGACGGGACCATTAGTCGCCGAGTTGTGGGAGGGAGAATAGTATTCATAGACTAGAAGCGAGGTATCAGGAAGCTGGACAGAGTTTTGATTTGCCAAATCAATGAGCACATAGGTATCATTGTTGTTTGCATCGTAGTAAAGGCTGACGAAGAATTGAAAATTTGCAGGCAATGATGCTTTCAATGAATTAACCAAGGCCTGTTCAGTTGGATTGGTTGACGAAAGAGAAGAACCACCGAGATAGGCAGTACGTGCGTCATCAAAATATTTGTAGAGTATTCCAGACTCTTTTGCCGCGAGTACCGCGTTCTCCAAATAAGCAAGATCCTCAGAGGGATTGTCTTGAATAGGTTCAGAAAAATTTTGGGAGGAAAAAAGAGTTGTTAACAGGATAATTATTACTCCTATGGCTACGAGAACTTCGATGACAAACAGTTGGCTTCTTTTTCGTTTCATAATTCCACCTCCCAAGTTGTAAGACGGATGAATATAATGACATTTCTGACGAGGGCTGTTAAGGTTGATGTTGAAGAAAGGGCATTTGGATAAGATGTAGGTCGTCTTACGTTATAGATGTCATTATCAAGAAGTGCAGGGAGAATATCAATGGAATAAAATCCATTTGTGAAAGAAGAGTTTTGAATTGAAAAGACTGCCACATAACCAGTAGGGGGAATTGAAACACGACTTATATTGAAATAGTTTGCAAGAGAATAATCAATCTGACTTGATGGAATTTCAGTGTAATTCTGTTCACCAGATTGAACACCTGTAAAAAATGTCCATGCCTGCGAAATATTGTTTCCAGTTTCTTTCTTCACACGCAAATTTATGTTTTGTAAGCTGGAACTTGTTTCCTTGAAGATTGAAGAATCAGTTCGAGTGAAGGTAGCCCCTACATCAGTATAGGTAGAAAAGCTCACATCCTGAGTAAGATTCAGATAATTTGCAAATGAGATAAAGGCGATAAAGTTTGCAGGAAGGATTGCCGTGAAGGTAATATCGTAATATCCAGATGAATTGGTTTTGGCAAATGTCTGTTGAATGGAGGCATTGCCAGCGGATCCCTGCTTGATTGAGAAAAGATTGATGTTAACGTTTTCCAAAGGTTCATTGTTCTTGGATACATAACCAACAATATTGATGTTATTTGTGACTGCCTTCGTTGAGAGAATGGTGTTGTTGATTGGGGAAAAGACTTCCAAACGGTATACCTTGTTTTCACTTGGCAGATGTTTCCCTAAATATGAATAGTTCAGGTTATAATCAGGAAGGTTTGTATCCACTAATCGAGATAATTTGTAGGGATCAATGTCTTCATTGTTACCCAATAACCCAACAGTCCAGTTCATTTTGGAGAGTGATGAGACGGGAAGGCTTTCCCAATTTGTAGTTCCATAATTGTCTACAAGTGTATTCAAAACCTGCTGTGATTGGTTTCCCCTTTGTTCAAGATTTGAATTTATTTTTGTGTTTATGATAAGATTATTAGTTAGCACAAGAACATTTATCATGGTTAGCATGAAAATGATCATTGCAACAGTAAAATCTACACCACGGATTTGACTCTTTTTGCTTCGAAGAAACCGGAACATAAACTGACACCTTCAATCTTTCAGGACAGTTTCTTCCAATAACGATTTGACATCCGCCAATGTTGCCTCTAGTTTTACCATTTCCAGCCCGTTCTGGAACAAAGTAGTTACTCTAGCTATGGTCTCTTGTGCCTCTTTTATTCGCTCAGAGGAAAGTTGATCTATTTTTTCTGCAAGCTTCTCGATTTCCTCCCTGCTAATCAATTTATCTGCAAGTTCATCCAACCTTTCCTGAATTGGTCCTAAATCAATGGCACTTGCTGCGCCAACCATTTCCATGCCTCCCTCTGAAGAAACTCCAGGCTGGATTTTGCCCATTTCAGAGATAAGTCTTAAAACATTAAAGTTGACTTGGCTAATTTCATTTTTCATTGCAGCAATTTCTTTTCTGAGTGCATTGATTTCATCTTCAACTTTTGCCATTATTACTAAATGCATTCAACTATTAAATAATTCTTTGGGATAATCATGAAAGAAAAACAAGAAAATTAAGTTAAATGAATAAAGAAATTTGTCAATGGGAATTTATTTTGCAATAAGAAACAGATGAGCCAATAAAGCGACAATAAGCAGAAAAGTGGAATGCCCCAATCCTATCTTTATGGTACCAGAACCCATTTTTCCTGCGGTCATCCCAGAAAACAATGCTTGGGTAGCCAACACATAAAGAAAGAGATTCCGGAATGCGTGAATGGGAATAGGAACTACTTCAGTATTGTTCACAACTATGGCCTGTGTTCCAAATTGTTCAAAAAATGTTGCAAAGAGAACCCAAATGACAACGATAAAGATAAAATAGCTGGCAAAGACAATATACACATATGGTCGAATTTGTGCTTCCCTTTCCCTTTTTATGTCGAGGATTTCCTGCACATGTCTTTGTGCGGCATCAAATATTTCCTCCAAGTTCCCACCAGATCTCTCAGCCTCTAAAATAAGAATTGTTGCCTGTTTTGCCAATGGTGTCTTCACATTTTCTTTGAAGGAATGCATTGCATCCCTGAATGGGATACCCCAAGAAACCTTAGCGGCAAGTTTTTTAAGTTCTGGCGTTAATGGACCATAGTTTCTTTTTGATGCTTCCAAAATTGCTCTCGGAAGGTGCATCCCAATTCTTTGACTATCTGCAATTTCTCTGAGCAGGAAAGGAAGATTATCATCAATTGCCTTCAATCTTCTTGCCTCTCGAAGATAGACTCCGAAAGCGGGAATACCAACAAAGATGACAAGAGCAAGAACAATGAAATGATGAATGTTGAATTTTAGGGTATTCGGGATAAATCCTTGATTTCCCGTTGGTTCTGAAAGGAAACCAAAAACAGGGAAAACAATTTCCTCCTGACCTGTCCGTGGATTTGTAACGATTCTAGGACTAGTAGTGTTAACCAACCTGTAATCATTTTGATATTCAATAAATCCAAAAGCAATAGTGATTATTGACAGCAAAGTGCTGACAGACCAATAAATGAAAGCGGGAGATGCCTCCTTTTTTCTGAGCCTTAGCTTTTCCATTTCTTTTTCTTCAAGTGTAGACATTAAATGAACCTCCTTAATCCATTGGCTGTGAGCCATCAACCATGATAATGATTACTGATTGAAACAGCGGGATGATGATAAAACCAATTGTGACAACAAAAGCGGCCAAACCATCATGTGAAATTGATCCCTGCATAGCCACCATTGCGAGGATAACAACCAAAAAAGTAGGAGCCACAATGCACAGCACCAAAAACAATTCGGCAAGAAGACCCAAAGTTTCAATGTACGCCTTTTCCTGTGTAAGTTTTTCTTTCATTAGACTTTCAGAAGTGGTTTGGAGATAAAGTTGTAAATCACCACCGCTAGTGAAGGTAGAGACAATACCTTCCAAAAATGAACTATAAATTGAAGAAGGGGATCGTTTTGATGCAGCCTCCAATGCTCGTATAATATCAAGATTGAATATTTCAACGTCACGGGCAATTTTCTTGGCATCTTCTTTCAGATATAGGTCAAGATCGTCTTTGGAAAGTGACAGGAAGATTTTGTCAGGAGTCACACCCGCGGAAGCCATGGCAGTCATGTAAGAGGCAGCAATTGGAAGGGAAGCCTCAATTTTCCTTTTTCTGTCCTGTATCTTGAAAGACAAATTCAAGATAGACCAGTTGTAAGTTGCAAATCCAGCAAATGCGGCAAAAAAGAATGCCAAAATTATGGGGAAAGGAATATTGGGTAGAAGAATTGCCAATAAAACTTTCAATATTAATGAGATAAGAAATACCAGAATTGCAGCAAATACAGAGTTAAAAATAGTAACGGAGAGAAACATCCGCAAACTTTGATTTACACCCGCCCTCCGTAATTGTCTCCTAAGGTCTTCAAACTTATCCAGTCTTCCTTCCAATCTAGTACCAATCCATTTATAGGCAAGTTTATCCCGGAAACTGACATTACGTTTAATCGTTGACACGGCTATCCTCAGTGTAATATTTTCTCAAGGTTTTATAT
>WAKA01000073.1 GCA_015523565.1 Candidatus Heimdallarchaeota archaeon
ACCTGATATATGTTTTTGTTGGTAGTTTTATCATAACTGCCACCCTCATTTCTATATTTGTGATCTTGGGGGTAATGTCCAACACTTTATCAGAGGAAACCCTGTCAATACCAATTTCAATCTTCACGCTTACATTTTTCACAGTGGTTGCGTATAAATATCCCTCGATTTTCCTTTTTCAGAAAAACCCATATCGTAGGGAAATGATGTTGCAGGTGTTTCATCGGAAACGTTTGGCCTTATTCATTTTGACATTTCTTGTCTTTTTCCAAATGTTTAGTGTGGCAGAGCTATACGGACCTTATGTAACTACAGGCAGATCAAGCCCAATACCTTTTGGGGACATGCAGCTTGATTTTCAGCAGACAACAAAAAAGGAGACAATTATAGGGATTTCCAATGGATTGGGGAACATTTCATCAATTGGAGGATTTGCGAATTTCCTTCTCACCCCAATAACATTTCCACAACTTTCCTTTTCAACGTATGTAATAATAGTCAATCTCTCAAGGATACCCTCTTCAAAAATTCCTGGACTTTCCCCAGAATTTCCAAACAACTTTTTAGTTCCATCTTTCTTGATGGAACAGCTAAAAGATTTCAACGTGATTGAGATAGCTCAAGGAGATAAGAGCCATTCAGTACCAATATCCCATCTAGCCGAAAGAAGCAAGCAGCTTTGGACACCTCTAGGCATGAACTATCCTGTCATTGACCTTGGATTATGGGAAAGCTTAGGATTTGACACATATAATTCAATCATGGCATTTTCATCAATACTTTTCCTCAGCTCAAAATTGGTATTGGATGAGACATTTTATGAAACATTAGGCATTGCAGACATATACGTTTCAATCTCAGAAATCCCACAAGTTGTTAACGGATATGAAGAGGAATTTAAAAACAACTTAGTTGTATCCATGGCCGCAATAATCATCCTATCCTATTTCTCTTATTTTATCTTTTTTGACAAAAGATTTTGGGAAGACATTGCATCAATCAGCAGAAAATTTGGTTTGGCAACTGCACAAAGATTCTTTTTTGTTGAGCCAATATTTTTTGTGGGACAATATATCCTGTTGGGAATATTTAATGGAAGTATCCTAGGGTTCGTGTTTTCACAGGATAGTGTTAGACAAGAATTGCGTCATAATCCATCGTTGCTATCCCAATATTTTCAGGTTATTGCATTGGTTGTTCTGATTGTTTACGGGATGATGTTTGCAATCCATTGGATTAATTTCCATAGAATAAGGTCCAATGTTCAAAATGGTAAATAATGAAGGAGTAATTAATCATGAAAACAGAGATACTGCATTTTGAAAACATATACAAGATATTTAAGGGTACCGTGGACACAGTGGCCCTTGACAATTTAAGCTATTCATTTGCAAAGAATAAAATCACAGCAATATATGGTCCCTCTGGAAGTGGAAAAAGTACTTTGTTAAAATTGGCAGGTGCCATCTGGAAACCCACAACAGGCAAAATTTATTTTGAAGATGAGGAGGTTCACCGTTATTCCCAAAAAGAATCTGCGGATTATCGCATCAGGAAGGTTGGCTTTATCTTTCAAGATTACAATCTCATATCCACCCTGAATGTCAAGGAAAATATTGAGCTTCCAATGTATCTGGAAGGGACATTGTCGAAAAAAGAGCGTAATGAAAGAGTGAATTTCCTACTTGAAAAATTTGGGATAAGCAGATATAAAAAATCATATCCTTCGGAGCTCAGTGGAGGAGAGCAACAGCGAGTAGCCATTGCCATTGCCCTTGCCAACAACCCTCCCCTGATCCTTGCAGATGAGCCAACCGCAAATCTTGATGCGGCAAACAGGGAAATTGTGCTGACTACATTGAAATCATTGAGGGATGCAGGGACAACCATAATTATTGCAACCCATGATCCGGAAGTGGAAAAGCATTCTGATTTCATATTGAAGCTGGACAAGGGAAGGATGGTAGAATAAAGGTGCTTTTCAAAGCATTTTATAAACAGAAACGTGTAATCGGGTTATTTGTTTTTCTTGTTTTAGGGGTTGAAATGGTTGTTTTGGCAATACCAGCAATTTCCCCTGATGATACGGTGCTCAATTATTCCCTTGACGATGCCATTGCCGTTGTGGATCCAATGCAGGTTATAGACATCCCCTCTGCAATTATGCAATCACAAAAGTATCTTGCCAGATTTGGAAATCCGCATATTTTCAATGTGAGTCAACTTGGAGTCATTGTTGATGGAAAATTCACATCTTGGGGACTTGCAATCCTGTTCGATGAAAACACAACACAAATGGAAATTACCCCGGAACTCCTATTATCGGCAAAAAAGGGAACCATTGTACTTGGTGATGCCTTTAATTTCACAGGCGCGGCAGTCATGTCAAACAAGACATTCCCATCCCGCCTCATTAAAGCCATTTCCCACATCTACCCAAACATTGAATTCTCGGTTTACCTTGGAGTGGAATTTTCCCAAATAAGTACGGACACTTATGAAATTGAATTGACGCTTTCCAAAATATGGAATCAAAAAATACAACTTGAAACAAGAATGAATGAACTTTATGAAACCTTGCAGGCAAACCAGTTCAAGCTTGTTCTTTTTTGGATATCCCTCTATGCCGCACTTGCACTTTCATTTTTCATCCTCTTGATAATTTTGTACGATTATGCACTGAGGATGAACCAGAAAAACATTGAGATTCTATTCATAAGGGGTTTATCTGTTGAATCGATGCAAAAGAGTCTTGCACTGCGGTTCACTTTCCTTTATGGGATTATTTCCCTTTGTCTGACCTTATTTTGGATAATAACAGAAAATGCATGGAATCTCCTTTTCATTCCTTTTGCGGTTGGATCCATTGCATATGTTCAAACCTCTTTGTTTGTGAAAAACCCCTCAAGTGAACCAAAGGATGCAACTGATGAGGAGCAACATTGGACATTGTATACCAAAGCATCCGTGTTCATGGCGATCTTTGCAAATCTATACAACCTTTATGTTTTACTTCCCTATCCAAGCACAGATGGAGCATTCTTCATTTCAATCACCATTATTTCTGCCATAATCCTGTTCAGCCAATTTTACAATGCCAATAGGTATCTTATGGAAAAAGTAAGTTCTTTCCTTGAGAAACAAGACAAGTTGCCAAAATTTGGATCTTGTACTATGTTCCTCCATAAGTCACTTTCAAGACAAAAAACATCAATATTCCAGTACGTATTGGCAGGTATCATCATCGTCATGGTTCTGTTTTCAACCATTGTTGCTCCACCGAACACGCACATTGCAAATGAGAATGCATATTCTGATTTATGGGGGAGCATGAAGATGAATGATTTCAATAGACTCAACAATACAGGAAAATATTTCGCCATGGTACCCATAAGCTTGACCAGAAACGACATTCAAAGGGAAGGAGCACTTGTAAGCAATGCATCACTTTTCGAGGTTCATCCATATTTCATATTGAATCGTGTGTTTTATTCTGAGCCGGTCATCCTTCGTCCATCAAACAAAAATCCAACATTGGATGACAGACTTTTTTTTGATGATGAAGAAACCTCTTTAATTGCAAAGGTCGGGAATAAGTCTACAACATTACCGGAAATCAGGTCAAGTGGGGAATTTCCCTCTTCTTTCCAATTTCCCAACAATGTCGAGTTCATTGCGGTCATTCCAGACATATTTTTCAACCTTGTTGATCCCAATATCTATGTAGATGTTTTCTTTTCTACGGCGGACATCCCTCTTCTTCAATTCCAGCAAATTGTTGAACAACAAGCACCGTCTGTAATTTGGAGACCACAACCCAAGATGGATGTTGTAACATTATCCCAACAGAATTTAACCACACCAACCATCTCAAGAAATAACCTGATTGCAATTGTTATCATGCTTTCCTTTGTTTTTGGGATGATCTATGAAGAAAAACGACATATTTTCCCATCCCTGAAAAGAAAAGGATACAGTCATTTTCATCTCTATACCTCTTTATTGACAGTTTTGTTCCTTGAATTCGTATTTCATTTCCTTTCCAGCATTACAACAATTCTATTGACACGTTTTCTATACACCACCTTGTTGAAAAATAGTATAACATTCCCCACTTCAACAATATTACTTGTCACATGGATTTCGGCAATCTTTTTTTCCCTTGGCAAAACCCTCAATTTTATTGTGCAACCCCTTTCAAGGGAATGATTTTCCAGATGCATTGGGATACCTCGAATTTTTGCATAAGACATCTTGTGCAGTAGATATGTTAATTATTGCAGGGATTGACTATGCCTTATGAAAAATAGACCATTTGAACGTTTGGTTCCTATAAAGACATACAACCTTTTGATTCGTGAAGCCCAACCCAATGATGCTGAAAAGATGGTTGAATATGTGGATGTGGTCGCCTCTGAATCAGACTATCTTGCCTATGGTCCAGGAGACCTTGATCCTACTGTTGAAAGGGAGCGGGAAATAGTTGAAAACTATGCCAAAAGTGAAAATATGATATTTCTTGTTGGCTATATTGGTGATGAACTTGTTTCTATAGCAAATTTCGCCAGCAGTAAAAGGTCTCGATTGC
>WAKA01000074.1 GCA_015523565.1 Candidatus Heimdallarchaeota archaeon
ATCCCATACAGAATAAAAATAGAAGAAATTGGAAGAATACCTAGAGAAACACTATAACCCAAAGAAACAGGTTCACCCCATATTTCTGGAAGGGGGTCTGAAAAGGTGAACACACCAGTCGAATTCTTGACAAGATGAAAAGCAATTGAGCTGTATTGGAGAAAGGTGAAGGTATAATTTCCTTCAACCCAATCATCAACACCTAATTGATTAAACCTTATGAAAGTTATACGGTTGGGGATTTTTGTCAATCAGGTGATACCTGAAATCGGGAATTGGTTTCAACGTATGCATAACAATCATTTGGATCATAAAGCGGATTCAATCCATTGCCAAAGCAGCCAAGCCTATTTTAAATGAAAAGCATTGACCTTATTTATATATACTAGACACTAGAAAAATGATCCATTGTTCATAATTTGAATGATATGATACAAGATATCAAATTCTAAAATATCAAAAACAATTATTTGCCATTCTTTCGAGCACCCTTCTTCTTGACCTTCCAGATTACAAAAAAGATGACCAACAGGATTGGACCGTATAGGATGACTATGGAACTAAACGGAAGTATTCCATACAGGGTGGCACTATAGCCCAACCCCTTGATGGATCCCCAATCATCAGGAACCTCACCAAGGATTTGGAATACGCCTGAAGTGTTGCTGACAACATACAGGGGGATACTGCTTATGGTCCAGAAGAAGATGGAGTAGTTTCCCTCTGGCCAGCCAAGCACATCAGACTGATTGAAACGGACAACAACCGAACCGTTAATACGGGAAAGTCCAGCAGGTGCCAAGTTATATTCTTTAGATGGTTGGGTAAAGCATGATTGGTCATTCAGATCGGTTTTGGGATAATGGCTGTCAAAACAACCGACAAGATCTGCGACATCCACCCGAATGGTATTGGATTCGACCTTGAGTTGGGCTCCTTTTTTATAGACATCATCAGAACCGATCAAAACAGGTACTGCGTTGGGATTCCAGATTTCTGTAGTGAAGTTCATCAGGATGTACGAGAACTTTGAGGTGTTGTAATTGTCCAGCCAGGATATCAAAGATTTGGGAAATTCCTGATGGGTAATCCAAGACACATGTGTTATCCTAAGATGGTGGCCTTTGAAATCTGGATCATATCCTGGAATAGCCTGTACGTTGACTATAAAAAGAAAAAGGAAGTTTGAAATCATTAGGAGTATTAGCATCAGGTATTTCATCAGTGGGTAACCTCCGTGATTAAGAGGAAGTCAAAAAGGTTTTGGGGGTACGGATCGTCCCCAAAGTTGTTTGAAAAATAATAGATTGAACTGAACTCGGGGTAGGTAGACAGAATATGCTCAAAATCACTGGTCCAATTTGAAGGGAGTTCAGTTGCACAGTGATCAGGGATATCATCCCATCGATTGGAGAAGTTGGGGGTGATTTCCCCGTTTGAATCATATGAACGACCCATAATAAAGTTTGGACAAGGAGGATAAAATGTATCAAGATCATATTGGTCATACAGCCCCAATCTTAAGTGACTGAATTCATGTGCAAGTAATAATGCATCTGGAAAAACAGGAATTTGCTTGTTTGAGTTCTCCCACTTATGAGCACCCGTAAAACCATTATATTCGGGAGATGTTTCCGCATAATAAGACATATTGCCAACTGTTTTTGCCCTATTGCTTCCAGTTCCTGGGATTTCATCACCCTGAAATATGTTGAATTGTGCCATTCCGCATTTAGTGTAGTCATTGCAATTATCTGAAAGGAGATTCCAAGACATTTTCAAGTTAGGGAAGATAATCTGACCTTCAAACAATTGGAACATCGTATAACTGAAATATTTCATACCCATAATAATGTCATCGTGTGTATCAGTTGAAGGAACCCAATCTGTTGCAAATGTTATCAGATCATTGATAATCATGGTCTTCCAAGAGTAGATGTGCTCCGTGTTCCAGTCCTCAAGCGTCCACACCTCCGTGGTGCATGTTGAGCAGGGGACATAGACCTTGAACTCAATTTTTGCAACCTTGCTGGTGAGGTCAAGGGTGCTTTTGCTGGGCAGTTCCCATGTCAGGACATCAGGGGGCGACCAAGAGGTCTGCCGACCGATATATTCACCATTGATGTAAAGGTACACATATCTTGCCGTTGTCTCGGTTGATGAAAATGTGGCAGTTATCCGTGGGAATGTACGGATGTATTCCTCAAAATACGCATATGCCGTCAATGTCTGGTACGGGTATTGATAGCTGACATTCAAGTGGGGTGAGCCATAGGCGTTGAATGCAATGGTTGCGTCATTGATCCAGATTTTGTCCAAACGCCAGCCATGACCCGCTCCGCCATAGCGTATGGCAACTTTTATGAGATAGGTCGAATAGGAGCTGCACCAACTGCTGCAACTGAAGCTTACCGTTGTTGATGGTCCATGGATTATTTGGCTGTGCTTCAGCACTCCATCGACATAGAAATAAAAGTAGCGCCCGCTGGTGTCGTCCTCATTTGTCAACTCAACATAGACAGTGGGATTGACATTCGGGTTCAGGTAACCGATGGACATCATGTATTCCAATTCTGCACGTGGTTCATCTTTAAAATATGTGGTTCTCCAAAACCCGTATTCATTGGCAGTTCTGATCGGCTCATCATCCTGGAAGTTGGCTTTTGCGGAGGAACCGCCAAATGCATCAGAGTTCCGACCAATGGCATTGGGTGTGGGAGGGTGCAGGGTGTCAGGTCTTGACCCGTTTCGTGGGTTTCCCATGACGGAATCCATGATCCGAAGCTTCTTCCGTTCCTTAGTGAACGCAGGGATGGATTCGGTTGCTGGAAGCTCAATTTGAGCGGTATTGTTCGCATTCGCACTTGATGAAGGAGCTCCAGCTTGATCCAAGTTCACCATGCTTGGAGCGGTTGTCCCTGAAGAGACGTTTTCGTTTGCTGATAAAATGGGCAATGATCCAAACATGGAAATTATCAAAATCATCATTGTAACCAGTGCGGAAAAACCTTGAGACCGCATGGATTTGTAGAAAAAAAAACTAATAAATGTTTCGGTTTTTCAGTCACAATTTGACAAAAAGCAGGATTATTAGACTGTGAAAAAATCAGTTTAAAGTGAAAAACATCGAAGCCAATTTATTCGCAGAACACCAGAAAAATAATGTATTGGTCATTTTCAGGAATAAAATAGGAAAAGAGCACACAACACAAGAAATGTATGTAGATTCATAAATTGACTGAACCCATGTATTGCCAAAAATCCTGTAAATTCCAAATCAACATAGATTGCAAATGGCAAAGGACATGCAAATATTTCCACACATCCCCAATTCAAAAATCAAATCACGGATTTCCTCAATGCCATCCTACATCCCTCTTGATAGTGTCAGGGCAATGGTTAGAAGTTGAATATGAAAAAGAGGGCTATTCATCTTCGTTCTTTTTTTCTGCAAACTCTTTAAGGATGGACAGGACGTTATCAACTTTGCTGTGAAGATTTCCAAGATTATTTTGAAGGTTTTCAACCTTGTTGTCGAGATTTTCGAGATCATTTCGAAGGTCTTCGACCTTGGTTTCCAAAGAATCGACCTTGTTTTCTACTTTGTTTTCCAAAGAGTCGACCTTGGTTTCCAAAGAGTCCACCTTGGTTTCTACTTTGGTTTCCAAAGAGTCGACCTTGGTTTCCAAAGAGTCCACCTTGGTTTCCACTTTGGTTTCCAAAGAGTCGACCTTGGTTTCCAAGGAGTCCACCTTGCCTTCGACTGCATTTATATGTTTTGTCTGGTCCTGATTGAGCTCACTAAGTTTTTCGATGTCCTTTGAATGCTGCAGGAGCTGTTCCTGGTAC
>WAKA01000075.1 GCA_015523565.1 Candidatus Heimdallarchaeota archaeon
GACAAAAATAATCAAGAAAATGTTTTGATATGTTTTTTGCAATTTTTGGATGCTTATATAAAATAATATGGCAATTGGAATATAGGCACCTTTAAAATAAAATTCTTCTCTTAAAAATATCAGTATCTCTTTGATATCATTTTTCACAAAAAAAATTAATGAGAAAAATATAAAAAGACAAACTTACTAAAGATTGATCACTTAATAATTCATCCTTTTTGTAATTTAATGCCCAACAATAATATATCCTATATATATCATAATTAAGCTAAAAGCTTGTTCTGCATATTGTCAATATTAAAACAGAAGCCAATATCAGAATTAAAAAATTTATTATCGATGACAACATAACTTCGATTAATTCATGCATAAACTACATTGTCCAATACGATATAAAAGATCAAAACATTTTATTTTATTTATTTCATTCATTTTATTTTGACAAGATTTAGATTTATTTTATAATAAAATCCATAATTTTAAGAATTAGAATGTATTGCTTTGAATTGAATAATAAGGATTAGGTTGCTTGTTCTATGGATGAAATTGTAAATATTTGTCATAATATCTTGGTTCAAACTCCTGGTGTTTCACGAGTCATTTTGGCAGATAAAACTGGATTGACACTAGTCAATCTTTCTAGATTTGATTTTGATCTCCGTGATGTTGAAGTAATGGGTGCTATCTCTTCTGCTGTTTATTTGGCCTCAGAACAACAAGGGGCAAATGTAGGGTTCAC
This sequence comes from Candidatus Heimdallarchaeota archaeon, assembly GCA_015523565.1. Lineage (GTDB taxonomy): Archaea > Asgardarchaeota > Heimdallarchaeia > Heimdallarchaeales > Kariarchaeaceae > WAKA01. The sequence goes on from WAKA01000075.1 coordinate 740, forward strand.
TGAAATGACAATGCTAGTTGCTGAATTCAAAAAAGGAAAAATAATGGTTGCATCATGTGGAAGTGCAGTTCTTTGTGTAATTACCGATAATGATGTTGCATTGGGCATGGCTAGAATGACAATCAATCAGGCTGCCCAACAAATTAGCAAAATTTTAGATGAAAGAATCGAAGAGAGTGAAGCATTTGAACAAACTCTAACAAAACAAGTAATGGAAGACATCGAAAAAATTGATGACACAACATTAAATGAGGATGAGTTCCTCTCTGAATTACAAAGTGCATTAAAGGAATTAGAACAGTTTTAAATTCAATCTTTTAAACATAACGCTTTTCAACTATCTGAAGAATGGTACACCACAGGAATTTTTTTTTAAACCATTCTTCTTTTCATCCTATGGACATTATGTGGACTGAAAAGTATAGGCCTGTGAAACTTGATGAGATTATTGATCATGATGAAATTAAAAAACGGTTAAAGGGTTTTGTTCAAAGTGGTAACTTACCACACTTACTTTTTGCAGGTCCACCTGGAACAGGAAAAACCTCTGCTGGAATGGCATTGGCAAATGAAATATTTGGCAAAGATTCTCTTAGGAATAATTTATTGGAACTTAATGCTTCTGATGATCGTGGGATTGATACTATTCGAAACCAAGTTAAAGACTTTGCAATGACTTTACCTTCTGGCGATGCAAAATTCAAGATAATTATGCTTGATGAAGCAGATAGTTTGACACCCGCTGCTCAACAGGCTTTAAGACGAACAATGGAACGATTTGCGGTAACATCTCGGTTTATACTATTATGCAATTATCCTGGAAAAATAATTGAACCTATCCAGTCGCGATGTGCTTTTTTCCGATTTTCCCCAATTCCCCAAAAAGAGATCAAGAAAAAACTTATTGAAATTGCCCAAAATGAAAATGTATCTTATACCGACGAAGGTTTGTCCACTTTGATCCAAGAAAGTAATGGTGATATGCGTAAGGCATTAAACATTATGCAAGCTACAGTTTCCTATGGCGGAAAAATCACAAAAAGTGCAGTTTTTTCAACTATTGGGACTGTAGATACTGAAGAAATAAAAAAGTTAATTGACACTTCTAAACACAATTTCTCTCAAGCCATGAAATCCTTGCAAGACCTTTTATTTGTAAAGGGTATTGCAGGGAATGAAATTCTTCGACGCATATTTCAATTTATTGATTCTTTAGAATTAAATGAAGAAAATAAAATAAAATTAATTGAAATATTGGCAGAGGTTGATTATCGGTTGACTGAAGGAACCTCTCCTGATATACAAATTGGAATGCTCTTAGCTAAATTATCCCACATTATTTAACTCTATATTATAAATTTACAACAAGATTCTTTTTTATCAAATTTGAAAAAACCATAATTCAGGACAAATGAGAAAAAATTATCATTGGCTAATTATATCAGTCATATGGATTTCATAAATTCAATGCCTCGAGTTACTACTGGAATTTCTGGATTAGACGCGTTACTTGGCGGCGGATTTCCAAGAGAGCGGACCATTCTAATTGCAGGTCCTGCTGGTGCAGGAAAATCTACCTTTGGCTTACAATTTTTATATGCTGGTATAATAAATGAAGATGAACCTGGTATCTATGTTTCATTTGATGAAACATTATCTAATGTTCGAGCTGATGCGTTGTCTTATGGATGGAACTTGAAAACACTTGAAGACCAAAATTTGCTTGCCATGGTTGATGGATTTAGTGAAAGGGCAGGTGTTTCATCAAATGAAAAATACAAAACAAAGTTAGAAGTTGACGAGTTATTAACCCAATTAATTACACTTATTGATTCTGTTGGAGCCGAAAGGGTTGTAATAGATTCAATTACTGCATTAGCATTAAGTGTTGATGACGAATTAACCATTAGGAAAGAAATCCTGAAACTTTCTGCAGTGATGTCTTCACTAACTTGTACCACATTAATGATTTCTGAAATGCAAACAGAATCAGAGATTTCCCGTTTCGGTGTTGAAGAATTCATGGCTCAAGGCGTAATCACACTTAAATACCAATTCGGAAAAAAAGGAACCCGAAGCTTGCAAATCCGGAAAATGAGAGGTATTAACCATTCAATGGTTGAACGACCATTTTTAATCACTAAAAATGGAATTGAAGTGTATCATGATGAAATTATATTTGATACCCTTTGACTTTTAATTAATCCCGTTTTTTTACACCCTATTCTACAAGAAAATAATCTAAAACCAAAAAAAGCATAATTCGAAAATAAGTTAGATAAAATATTACTTTCGGGAGGGGGTGTTTCTCTGTGTGACTTGCCAATATGTAAATTTAACCAACGTCTCAGTTCATTTATCCCTATTATTTCTCTTGTTTAATGTACTTTTTATATCCTGACATGAATTGTATGCTTTTGGTTTATTATAATTTATGAGTTTAAATAATCATTGTAAATGTGAATACTGTGGATCAACCGCTATCGTTCCCTCGCATGGATTTTATGTATGTAAAGACTGTGGCACCGTTGGTGACAGAATCTTTGAGGATTCTTCATACCAAATCAAAGAAACAGCAACACGCAAAGTAACACAATATGTTAGTATTGGAAATCGTTTGACACGAACGGGAAATCTGGGGTCTGAGATTGGATACTATAAATCAAATCATATGAAGGAAAATAATGGAACATTTTTGGAACCGTTAAAATCTTGGAAATTTCGTCGATTAAGGGATAGTTATCATATTCCTGCAAAAAATGCAAGTTCACAAACTCATTTAAGAACTTTTATGATTTTCAATAAAGTTTCATCCCAATTGCAACTCCCCAACACAATAAAAGAACGAGCATCCTATCTCTATTGGAAATATTCCAACCACCATCGAAAGAAAATAACAAATCATGTATTACTTATTGCATTATGTGTTCTTTTTGCAGTGAAGGAAAGTGGTAACAAATATCCTTTCAAATTTCAGGAAATTGTTCAGGCTTTCAATGAATCTGGTCATCGAGTAACAAATAAAAACATCCTCAAACTTGCAACCTCATTAAATATTCCTTTATCGCGAACTCCTCCTAGAAAAAGTGAAGATTATTTGGAAAGAATTGTCAGCTACATTATTGTAAAACAAATAAAAAAAGAAATTGCAGAAAAATATGGACTCACTCCTTCAACATACAGAAATCTTCTACTTGGTGTCTCTGCAGAGCTTCTTTCCCAAATATCTTCTAAAGAACGTGGTGGTGTACAACCCTATCCATTTGCGGCATCTGTTGTTTATATTGCAGACAGGGCAATAAGTAGATATCTAAAAAAAGTACCGATCTTAACTCAAAAGAAAGTCGCATGTCTGACTGGTGCAAAAGAATTTACAATTCGTGATCATTGTTATAAATTACTCTCTAGAGTTTTTGAAAGGGAAAAATCCAAATTGTATCAATTCATAAATCATTTTTTAAATTCATAATAATTCTTAAGATAGGTTCTTCTTCTAAATTCTCAAGCAATATATTCATTTTTTGTATCATTTAGCCAAAACTCCGCGCCCAAAGGATGTAATCCAACATCATATTTAAAAAAATTGTCTCGTATTTTAATTTAAAGGAGAGATGATAATATCGGAAAGGTAAGGTCCAAACAAATTAAACGTGTTGCAAAAACAATTGTTGTAAATTTTTACGATAAACTTAGCTTGGATTTCCAGCACAATAAGGAAATTGTTCAAGAGGTGACTGATGTCCAAGGAAAACGACAAAGAAATCAAATTGCGGGTTATGTCACTCGTTTGATGAGACAAATCAAGGAGGGAAAAATTCAGACCTTAGAATCCCTGGAGTAAGAACCCCAAAGCTAATAATTGAATGAAATGAGTTGATAATTATGGTACACCGTGCAAGAATTAGACTACTATCCACCAATACAGAATCATTGAGAAAAATCACTGATGAGCTAAAGTTAATTAGTGAAAAAACTGGTGTAAAGATGAGTGGTCCTGTTGCCCTTCCTACAAAAAAAGTGATTATTCCTGTAAGAAAATCACCCTGTGGAAATGGAACGCAAACTTGGGAACACTATGAAATGAGAATACATAAACGCATTGTAGATCTAGAGGCAGATACACAAGCAATGAATATGCTTATGAAGTTAAATGTTCCAGAAGACCTGAGAATTGAGGTTGAAATTGCATAAAATTTCTTTCTGAATAACAATAATACTTTTATTTCAAATCACTTTATCATTTCTTATCTCGTTCTAATCCTTTATAAGGTGTGAAAAGGCCATGCTTATTGCTGTCCAAAGCTCAAGTGATTTTGTACCCAAATTCACTGGAATTGCAAATGGAAATTTCTTAATATTTATTGATCCATGTGCCATGCCTCCAAAAACAAAGGATCCCCTGCTTTTTTTTTCATTGAATGAGAACTTTGAGAATTGGTTTTTTGCTTTACTCGTAAACACAAAGGTTGGACTGGTTAGCAATTTTTCTATTTTTTGTTTCTTTTCAACAATAAATTTTGATTTACTCTTTCCATTAATTATCTGTTCTAACA
>WAKA01000076.1 GCA_015523565.1 Candidatus Heimdallarchaeota archaeon
GCAATGTGCCTGCCTTGCAGGTAACCATTACAGCTTTCAATCTAGATATCCTAGAATCCTCTATTGTAACCAACATTGTACATGAGAGACAATATCTCAAAAACCATCTTTCAATCTAGATATCCTAGAATCCTCTATTGTAACCCCGTTCCTACCTACAGCTATTATTAGCCTCAAAACGACTTTCAATCTAGATATCCTAGAATCCTCTATTGTAACTATTGACTTTGTTGCCGGGGATTTTCTATGAGTTTGTCTTTCAATCTAGATATCCTAGAATCCTCTATTGTAACAATAAAAACAATTCATCCCGTAACTCAGTATCCCTTGGTCTTTCAATCTAGATATCCTAGAATCCTCTATTGTAACTGCGGTCAAATCCTTGTCGAGAAGGGCTGAGGACGTGATTTAGGAATCAAATTTTTGTTTATCACACGTGACGCACCTTCCTTAAATACCTGCCTCATTTCAGGATGAGGGGGAGGTATTCGGTTTTTGACAGGAGCCATGATGTAAGTTTTTGCACCTGTAGCTGGATGATGTTTCTCAAGGTCATTTCTCCCTTTTCATTCTTATGTTTTTTTCTCAGGAGTTGTTCATAAGCGGCGAGGTATTTGCGTTTGCCTTCGTCAGTCAGGTAGTAACCAATGCCTTCTTTTGTGAAATGCTTCCTTCCCAGTTGCTGTTTGTTGAGCATGTTGACTGTGAATCGTTCAATGACAGGACGGAATTGTTCAAGTAAGTCAAGAACAAGTGATTTGCGACCGTGGCGGAATTGGTGAAGGAAGCCCCTGTATGGGTTAAGACCGTAGTATCGGACATGGGGTTCGATTTCAGAGGTCATTAGGACATATCCCAATGAAAGTAGGCTGTTTGCTATGTCCTTTGGAGGTCTTTTGCTTCGTCCATTGAAGAATGATGGGGTTGAAAGCACTTGTGGAAAGGCGTTCCAGTACGCCGCGGCGGCATGACCTTCCATGCCCCTGAGTGAGTCGATGGAACGAGCGTTTGGGATTTTCTTCAATGCTTCCTGCAGTTGATCAGTGGGGATTGACTTTCTCTTCAGCATTGAAATCCTGCTTGTTATTTGTCCCGCAATGATTTGCTTGATGAGGGGCAGGGCGTCTCGATCGGATGTTTGAAGGTGTTGTTCAAGGATTTTGTACGACATGATCTCCTGCCCGTAAAGCATTCCCTTGTATTTTCCATGTGTACTGAAATAATGGACAGTGATGCCATTTCTCAGGCAATGGTCGATCAACTGGTAAGAGAGGTGAGCGGCACCGAAAATGCATATACGGGAAACGGAATGGAGAAGAGCCTGACCCAGTGTTTCTCCGTTTTGGGAGACTTCAAGTCTTTTGTTTTGGATTGTCAGGGATGTTCCCTGTGTTGTGATATAAATGCTGGAGGTGTCTTGTAGGGTTATTGTGTCAGTCATTTCTGTTCACTCCATTTGAATTGTTGTCTGGATTGTTTCGACCCAGCAGAAGGTTCTGTTTGCGCAGTTTTTGCATTTGTTTGGGTTAGTTGTGCGCTTGAACTCAGTATCGTTTCTGATTCCCCTTATTGTCTGGATTGTCAACTGTTTGAGATAGTTGTCATAGCTTTTTTGGTATCGTTTTCTGGATTCATGGCAGTAGATTTCGAGGTGGGCTATATCATACCCCTCATATTCAAGGCAGAGAGCGTATGCACAGAGCCCTATCCAGTCAGGCAGGTAGTTTGGATTGCTGTTCTTCTTGAATTCGACGGGAATAAGTCTTCCGTCTTGGGTGATTTCGACGAGGTCAATGATTCCGAGGATTCCAAGTTCCTCGTTTGCCAGTTCGATGGATATGCCAAAGAGTTTTCGTTTTTTGTTCCTGTATTTCTTTCGGTCGATGCGCTTATGGATGAGTTCACCTTTTATGAGTTCGACCGTGGGGTCAGGGGGCACCTGCAGGATGACTTCAAGCATGAACTGTCGGGGGCAGAATGCATATTTTTGTATTTTTCGGATTGGGATTTGGAATAGGTTCATATTTATGACCTCTGTAAATCGGTTGTGTTCATTATTGTCATGTATGACATCCGCGAAGATGACAGGAGGTCGAAATTATACAGGCGGATGAAGCAGGAAGGGGCAAGGGTACAGTATTCGGCGTTTGAGCTTGAAATAACAGAGCAAAGGCTATTGATCTTGAAGGAGGACATTCGAGGGATCATTGATGAAAGAGTGGATTCGGTAAGGATGTACAGACTCTGCCGCAGTTGTATGGAGAACATTGAAGTCATTGGAACGGATGACAAGGAAAGTTTCACCTCGATTTTTTGAATCTGCAATTTATTTCATTGTAAAGGTTCAGGGCTGCGCCGAAAGAGGTTTCCACCCCTATGATGTTTTGATCCCATCCAATGAGTTGGATGAACATTGCGTCGGCGAATTCAGAAAGAAAGTATTCCAGATCCTCTTTTGTTTTTCCTTGCCTGAGTCGGAAAGTGAGACCGAAAGAAAGGAATCCTACGGGTTCTGTTTCATCATCATCATTTGCGTAGACAATTGGGACGGGAGAGGTGTTATTTGTTGAGGCGGTGAAAACAACCTTTCCGAACCTGAGGGAGATTGATGCAATAGGGTCAGGCAGGTTTTTGAGGGTATGTATATGCCATTCTTTCCTGAATTGCTTCCAATGTTCAGCGGAGAGGGATTCCTTGTCGAATTTGGCAGAGATGTATTGCATTGGTTTCATGTAGATTGCATTGCCATATTGAATTGGGAGTGTGCCTAGATCAAACAGGGGCCACTTTGGCTTGAAAAACCCAGGGATTACGGCATGCTCAGTAATGATCATGAGTTCTGAGACAGTTCGCAGAGCGTAAAGCGGGTTGTCGGAAAATCGTTTGCCACCGTCTTTTGATCTGTAATAGATTTGTGGGAGGGTGGTTCTCAGAGTCATGGAGTTTAGCAGGAGCTTTTGCACGAAGGTTTTGTATTTTTCGAAGAGACTTTTTGCTTCCTCAACAGTGGGCAATGAAGAATGGGAATCATAATTGGATCCGTCAAACATTCTACAGTTCAACTCCAGTTTAATGAGAGTAATCCCTTCCCATAGCTTGTTAAGATAGTAATGCATGGCGAATATCAGGTCAGATGTGGTAGCTGTGAACATGCTTCCAGGAATTTTTTTGTCGATATCCATGAGATATTGGTAAAACGGATTGATACCCTTATAATGGGATTGTGGAGGGGATTCAATCAAGTTTGAGTACCAATCTTTGCCTTTGTAAGGTGCAGGGAGGACATGAACAATTGCCTCTTCGTCACCGTATCTTCCGACTCTCCCGATTCTTTGGATTAAGTTTGGGGAGGGACAGCTTTCGGTGATAAGGACTTGGAATTGATCGCTGACGCCTACTTCGGCACTGCTTGTTGCAATTACCAGAACCTTTTGCTTTTGTGCATTTTTGATGTTTTTATACTCATTCCATCCGTTGAATACCCTGAAGAGGTTGTATGGTGCCTTTTTACTATGGAAATCGTTAGCCATCCTGTAAGCCCGTCTTCTTGAATTAAGGATCACAATGATCCTGTCTTTCTCATTCAATTGGTTTCTTATGATATTTGCCAAGTAGCTGTCATGATCATCCATGTCGCAGGGGGGATGTATGAACAGCCTTAGGGATGAGTGTTTGCCAATACCAGTTATTTCTTTATTGACAATGCCCCTTGTTTTAAGAAGATCGAGGGCATAATCAGGAGTTGTTGCAGAGAAGAAGCTATGTGGGATTTTCGGTGGGGTTCCTTCCAATGTTTCAAGGATAAGGCGTTCTCGTTCAAGATTGAGGACTACATTTTGCAATGCAAGAGGATGGAGGATATGGATTTCGTCAAAAGCTTTTGGGGCGAAGAGTTGCCTGTAGAAGAATTCCGCCTTATATGTTTTGTTTGACTTGTTGGGAAAATGGAGGTATGCCCATTTGTCAATTGTGCCCACTACTCCTAAGGAAGGGGTAAATCCAATGTACTCTTCTTCTTCAGATTTGATTGGATAAAATTCACCCAAGGTTTTCAGGAGATTTTTCACCTTTCCTGTTGCAGTTCCCGTTTGAGCTTTCAGGCCCATTTTTTTGAAACGGCTGTTTAAAAGTTCATGATGTTGGTTGAGAAGGGCATAGGTTGGATAGAGTGAATAAAAGAAGCCATGCCTTGTATCGTCCTGATGTTTTAGCCAATTGATCATTCCCAATTGAAAGATGTCCCTTTTTCCACCACCAGTTCCAACGGTACAGACAATTCCCTCCCCATTCATTATAGCCTCAATTCCTTTTTTTTGGTGGACGTATGGATCATATGGGGAATCTGTGAATACATTGCCTTCGAATTTTGTGGATCTTGGTTGTTCAGGTCCAATATGAATTTCGATCAAAATATGTTTTCCTCCAATTTTGGATTGATTTCCACATTGACATTGATTTGGTTGAGTTGTAATTTCAAATCTGAATGAAAGTATTCAGACAGCCGACCATAAAGCCATTTTTGGTTTTCATCAATTTTTCCTGAAAGGAAGTCCCCAAGATTGAATACTAGACTCTCTTCTGTTTGGATGCCTTCTATTTTTGCGCTTAGATGATCCGCCAATACAATCAATATCCGTTCAATTCTCAAGCTGAGACCATCAAGCTGTTTTTTGGGATGGTGGTTTCTCATCACCCATTTTGCAAGTGTATCATTTCTCTTTAGGGTGATTCCGAAATTTTCCAATAATTCAGCTTCAGATTGATGGAGGGAAGGGTCAAAAAGCCTGTCATCCGCATGATCCCGATAATTTGTCCAATTTTTGTGGTTATTTTGCTTAAACCATGTTTGCCATTCTTCAGTATTTTTGCCATCATCATGGTGGAGAACTGCATAGGTAAGCTCATCGGTTGGGAAATGATTGTCTCTGCTTTTTAGGTCAACTGTTGAATAAAATTCATGGAAAAGGATTGCAGTAAGCATGCAATGACTGGAAAGATATGTGTAAGGTCTGGCAAATGGTTCGTGATCCAATAAAGTTAGAATATATTGATTTTTTCCAACTTTGAGTGTGATGTTTCGAGAAACCATCAAGAAAGCCTCGCGTGGATTTTCCCAAGCCCTATGGTTCTGCCATGACCGACATTTGTCCAGTTTGCGATTTTGACTAGTTTGGAGATTGTTCCATTAATTTTTCCTTGAAAAACGAGTCTTCCCTTATGTCCAGTGTAGATTATTTGTTTGTCATCATTATGGACAGGGAATCGGATTGCCGTGAGTGATGATTGCTGATCCAATAAGCGAATTGGCTCACATGCCTTTTTGAAATCGTCAGGACTTATTTTCTGATCGGACACCATATTGTAAATTCTGAAAGGAGTTCTCATTATTTTTTCAAGGGAAAGCTCGTGCATTCTTAACTCTTTACCATATCCTTCTTTGAGAAAGAAGAGGGGAGTCTTGAATGTCATTTCCAATTTTGAGAATTTTGCTTGACTTGAATTTAAGGTTTCTTCAGGCAAATATTTGGTGTTGGTAGAAACAATCTTGAAACGGTACTGTCCAATTTGGATTGTTTTTCGGTTCAATTCAGAGAATCTTTTTAGGGCTTTTCTCATGTCCTTTCCAAAAACGACAATGTCAAAGTATCCATGGACATGAGGAGGAACAACAAATGTTTTTCGTTCTTTTTTCATTCCAGGAGGAAATTGAATAGGGTTAATTGAAAATGGCTTAGGTGCATTGGAGTCATGCAATGAATTCCAGAGAGGTTTCATTGTCTTATATACAAAAGCCCTAAGGAATTCGCCATGCTGGAATGGCACATAAGACATTTTTATTGGTCGGATAGACACTCTAGTACTTGCAATCATAGGTCGCATTTCAATCACCTGAATCTATCTATTGGAACCATTTCCCCACCATCCATATTCAGATAGAAGAAATTGTCCAAAGGGATGCAATAACCATCGACAACAATGGCATCTCCAGAATATTTTCCCTTGAGAATCGCATATCTCTCTGTTCTTTCAATCAATTGTGTGATCTCCATATCAGGAAGCATTTCCATTGGATATTGCAGGACAGTTGTTTCCATTTCTCGGACTTGCTGGATGTCGGCAGGGTGAAATTCCCCTAAATGGACTACAGTCTCATTGGTAGAGGCAAAGGTTCCAAAATGTAAGACACGCTCAAATCTTTTTTGGATTTGAGGGATGTCATCCTTGTTGCATACAATATACCCATGAAATTCTGTTTTGGGACGAATATATTCAATTGTTCCAAAATTTGGGAAGGGGTCATTTGATCCTTTTCCATATATTGCAAGGTCACCGTATTCCGTCCTTGTGGTTGAGTAGTGATCCCATCCATACATGTAAAGATTAAGGTCTGAAAGGATAGCATCAGACACATTTCCAGAAATCCATGGTTTAAGTTCATTGGGTCGATTCGAGGGATTTTCCGACTTCCATTGTGCAATCATCTGTTCAATTTCAAATAATCCAGGAAGTGAGCCAGAATGATTTGGAACGAGATGTTTCATCACCGCATTCATGTCAATAGTTTTTAGGGAAGTTTTTTGTGAATAGAAAACAATTTGAGGACATGAATCATAGAGTGTATGGTGAACAGCATCCCTTATCTTTTTCATCAACCATGATGGGTTTCGTTGAGCTTTTTTCCAATCTAGGTTCCATTTGTCTGTTTTCTGGTCTTCTTTCACATTAGCCACATCAGATACTTTGAGATGCCCTGTAGAAACAGCGAGGCTTATCAATGCCTTTACAGGAGTGCCAAATACACTGGTTGTTGTATATGTGGCAGATTTACCTGCAAAAACGGACTGCAGAAGAATACCGCCCATTGGCGCGATTAAATTGTAAACTCTGGTTTCAAGATGTTCCGAGAAGGAAAGGGGGTGAGAGGGAATTGCAGGAGTAAGATAAAATCCCTCAGAAGGCCAAAGGTAGCTTGAACTCTTTTTTATAGTATGACGAAGATTGCTTGGACGGGATCCGAAGAGGATGGTGGATGATGATACATGGGTTTTGTAAACCTCATAATCACCACCCCTTTTTACGTTCCTGTTGAGATGAAGATTAGTCATGGGGAACAGGGAATATTTCGCCACATGAAATTTCATTCGGTTTCTTCACCTTTTGGGGTTTTTTTGTCAAGGAATTCTATCCAATCTGCCCCCATTAGCAGTTCATCATATTTCTGATATACATAAGCAAGCAGATCCTCATTTTCATCAAAGCTGAACTGCACAACGGTTGCATTTGGGGGAAAGAGTCTATCAGGAGTATTAAGGAGATCAAAATCCTCTGCCAAGTCTATATTTGTAGCTATGTTGAGAGGGGATTCATTTGAGACAGCAGTTAATTGCATTTTAAACCGTCCATTTCTACTTGAATAAGCTCCGACACCGTCGACTTGACCAACTTCATTCAATGCCTTGATGGAAGCAAAGAAGTCATATTTCGAGGGATCCCGAATCATGAGTTTGAATGGAAATCGAGTTCCTGGTTTAACGAATTCATAGGTTGCAAAACTTGATGAGCTGCGTGAAGACATGCCACCTCTAGAAGGAGAATCTACTGTGTTTAAGACACCAGCTTGATCAAAATCCAGATAACCTGCCACGCAATCATTTGCATGTTCAACTGAAAACATGTCTGGCAAGAACCATCTGGATCTTCTAGCAAACCTTCCAGGACTGAGACTACCTAGTGAGACACAGACTACACAGTTTCCACATAGGTTTTCACTTTTTCTGCATGACTTGACAAAGGATAATTGTCTTTTTGTTCGTTCGTCTAGACCATTTTCCTTATTTTTGAAAGTATCTTGATCATAAATATCTCTCAGATCCATTAGCAATCCGTCACGTATTTTTGTCAGGATCTTTATTCCTCTGAGTTCTGCACGGACGGTGCCATTTATATCTTGTTTATCAACAACTTGGTGGTTGCTTTTGTCACCCACTGTTGACTTGAAGATTCCTCTTTGGGTCATTTCAATGTAACCCACGATAGTCAAAATTCTTCCAGACCAAAGCCCTGCCTTTTCAGGGAGGTCAGGCAATTCATCAATAATTCCAGAAAGTTTATTTTCGATATCATTCATTTTGTTTTTCACCTGCCAGATTGGAAAGATTGCGATAAATGACAAACATTGAAATGTTGATCGCGTTTCTTTCGTCTATATTTGGAAGGGTATTTTTGCAGTATTCTTGAAATTCGTCAACTTTAGACATATCGAGTTTGGACAAGTCCATTCCCTGTCTTGACAATTTAGTCATGAATTCTGCGATACCTTGTTCGATGGTTGATTGCTTGCGGATAATTCTGAAGAAATCACGCAAGGGTGCTTCATAGCTGCTTTCCTGTCGTTTAGCCTTGATTTCTTTCCATTTGGCCAATGGCTTGTTATCATTTTCAACAGGAAGGCCATACAAAAATTCAGTAAATTTTGTTACAAATTCCATTTCCTTTGAATCTTTTGTCATAATTGGTTTCACCATTTCATAATAGGTTTCAACTAGGGTTTTGAAATCATACCTTGCCTTTGACTTTTTATTTGTGTTTGATTTCAAATTTTTCTTTTTCTTCGAATCTGAGTTGATTTCAGCGTATGTAAATCTCATTGACTTTCCAAATTCGGAAACAGGATTTTTTAGAAATCTTTCAATCTGCCTCCATCTAATTAAAGGTTTAGCAAATTTTGCTTCAGATCTGAAGAAAGGATGAACACTCCCAATTTTTTCTTCAGCGAAAGCCATAAGTCGATAAACAGAGGAAGCCTTAGATGTATCGATCAAGTTAAGACCAATGTCTGTGACTTGGAACAACCTGATTTTTTTGCCTAGTGGTTCGCCATCCAAGGTTAGGCTTTCAAGAGCTTTAACGATTAGTGAATAAAGGAGATTTGCCTCTTTTTTCAATCTAAGGTTTGGATCAACATAATTGTTCATTTTTATGTTTTTGCGTTGTCTTTTTGTCTTGTAGTTTAATACAAGTCCAGAAGCATTAATTATAAGAAATATCTTTCCATTGGCTGAGATGATTTTGAATGATCCCTCATCAATTTCATCAATTAGATCCTCCAAATCAAATTCATCTTCAGTAAACTCCAATTGGACGATTTCATTTCCATCAAATTTTGTCCTTAATTTTGTATCGGATTTTCCAGAGACAGTTTTTGAATAATTGGGAGGATGTTTGAAACGATATGCAAGATTGATGGCAAGTCTCTCGATTGGTTCATTGTCCACCCCTGTAACTTCAAAGATAACCAGAAAATGTTTTTCAGGGGGTTCAAAATCATGTATTACAACGGTTTCTATTATTTCTTTCCAAGTGCATATTGGGCAAAGAAGATTTAGATACGAATTTCCCATCCGAGACCTTATTTTTTCAGGATCAGTTTCAGTCAACGCGAATCTTAACCTGCCTGGTGTATATTTGTATTGGGTTGGCCATACATTTTTGAAAATATGAGGGGTACGGGGTCTAGAATCCCCAAAAAAATCAAAGAATCCTCCACATTCATCACATCTATTTCCTTTGGCTTCAGGAGTTATTTGCATTTGGTTTACAATTGTTCCCAAAAAAGAAACAAATTCCGGAAAATAGCGGTTCGAGTTTTGTAATTCATGGGATATTTCCATTAATGTGTTTGAGGAAAAAATTTGATGGAATTTTGGTTTTTTGGATGAATATATTGCATGAATTTTAGAACGGGAAAGTGAATAGCGAGTCCAATCATTATTGAATGGGTTATTGCCCTTTATTAGAAGATCAGGAGTAAGGTTTTTCTTTAGTTTTTCCAATTCATCCTTATTGACATCAATAAATGGTTCCTTTATGGTTTCTCGTCCCAAGGCATCTGCAACCAATTGGCGAAATATTGCATCATGTACATAAGGCATTGAGGGAAAGTACAAACGAAACATTCTACAAATATGGATTCTTAGTGTTGATATTTTAGCACATATAACAAATTGGAAAACAGTTAAATTCAAATTTTATAATTGAAATGTATTGAAATTATCGACAAATTTGAGAACTTTTTTTTAAATTTTTATTCCATTATTATAATAATGATTTCCCAATTTCAAGTCAATAATGAGGGAATAATAGATGCCATAAAGAAATTCATCAACCAAGACTATGAAAGTTATATAGACATTACCAATGCATATGAAATTTTCATCCAAGATTTGAAATGTAATGTAAGCTTACCAGAAGGATTGGAAGGGAAACCAATATGTTCAAAGAGTTCACAATCTGATAAACCGTTTTCGTTGTTGCCAAGATTTGGGGCCTGTAGAGTGACAATACATGTCCGATATTATAAGGACAATATTGCAACAATATTAATCGCAACTAAAGCTTTGTTTTTGGTTTTGATGCAAAACACACCAAATTTTGTGAGAGAAAAGTTTGATACGATGCAAGAGGTTGCATTGTCGATAGTTTTCCTTCTTGCAGAGAATGAAGGGACAAAGAAAAAAATATGGGACATGTGGACAGAATTACGAACCCAAAAAAGTTACACAAATCATGTTTTAAAGATACGAAAATTTCTAAGGTTCATGTATAGAACTCGAAAGGAAAATGTAATAAGGAACATCTTGAATCTATCAGGGATTTCACCCCAAAATTTTAAGGATTATCCATACAGTGCAATTCTTTTTCCGAGACTGAAGGAAGCACACTATAAAGTCATGCATATAGAAACGAATGTGGAGGCTAAACAAGGTGAGAAAGCAAATCTTCTTGGAATAAGCCAGTCACGTTATTCCCAGCTTTACAATGAGCTTATGTATCAGCAAGTCATTGTTCCATTTGTGGAAATTCGTCTTGAAAGGATTGGATTCAAGCGTTATTTTATTTATATTATTCTTGAAAAGGATAGGGAAAAAGAAATTTTGCAGAGTTTCAGTTATATAGATGAATTGATAGCCATACAGATTTCACCAGAAAAAAAGATCTACATAATAATTTTTTATAAGCCAGCAAATACAAAATATCCAAAATTTCCAGACCATAGTGAAGTTATTGATTGGGGAGAAATCATTCCAGGGAATTCATTTCAATATGATGCGGTTGGTTTACACAATATCAAGGACAAACGATTTAAGGAAAAATTTACGTTGAAAAACCATTTTGAACCTATGAACGAGC
>WAKA01000077.1 GCA_015523565.1 Candidatus Heimdallarchaeota archaeon
ATCATAATTTGAAATGGTTAAACCCAATATTCATGGAAATGCTGACAGCATATTAATCAAATGGAAAATTGATGACACTGACTATAAAGCAGGAGAGATTTTGATATTGATTTTTGTTTCCATATTTTACATTTTGACCATTGCAACCTTGTTTGGGCATTTTCCCTTTTTTCTATTGATTTTTGTACCACCAGTTTCCAGATTGAATGTGGATTGGAAGCAATCATTGCCAATTTTTGGGGAGATTGCTGATGCAATCAAGTCATTTGAATGGAACAGTTCTTCTTCTTTTGCACTCATAGTTGTTTTATTCATTGCCGCTTTTGAAATATCATTTTTGGTTTTCTTGATTTACCTGATTTGAGGGTTTTATATTCTCAATTATTTAAACAGATTTATGTGGATAATTGTTGGTGCTGTTTTAGCGGCTTTAGGTGTAATTTCTGGAGCTTTCGGAGCACATATCCTGAAAGGAACATTGACTCCTGAATTAATGGAAACTTATGAAACAGCAGTGCGTTATCAAATGTATCATTCACTTGGTTTGATTTTAATTGGAATATTGGAAAGAATACAGGCATCCTCAAACATTCACAATTCAGGTTGGCTATTGTTTTTGGGAACAATTTTCTTTTCTGGAAGTCTTTATGTTTTAGTATTCACTAATTTGAAATTTTTTGGTGCAATTACACCCATTGGTGGCTTACTTATGATATCTGGATGGATTTTGCTTGCATATGGTGTCTACAGACTTTAATTAGAATTCAAGATCACGGATTCTTTGTGCCGCTTCCCGTAATTTTTCTTCTGAGGCACTACCAAAACTAATTCTGAAGTGATCCTTTCTGCTGTTTCCAAATTCCGAACCGGGAACTGTGACTACTTTTGCTTCTGAAAACACTTTTTCTGACCAGAATTCACCGGGATTTTCTGCCTCTATATTTTTGACTTTCGGGAATGCATAAAATGATCCTTCAACCTTAGGAACTTCCAATCCATCTATTTTATTGAATTCATCTTGTGCAACCTTTGCACGTGTCTCCATAGTCTTTCGTAAATGATCCCTGAATTCCCTGTCTTCGTTTGTGCCTATGAATTCTGCCAAAGCCCACTGCGGAAGGCTTGGTGAATTTGCCATTATAAAAGGATGAAGTTTGGCAATTGGTTCCATAAGTCTTGCTTCACCAATTCCATAGCCTAATCTCCAACCAGGGATGCAGTAGGTTTTGCTGAATGAGTTTAGAGTAACTGTGTTTTCAGGCGCATATCTTGCCACTGGTTCGTGTTTCTGTCCATTAAAGACCATAAATTCATATACTTCATCAGAGAGAATGATGATGTCGTTATCAATGGCGATTTCAGCAATACCTTTCAAAACTTCTTTCTTTTGGATTGATCCAGTTGGGTTACTTGGACTGTTCATGATTATCATTTTTGTCTTGTCTGTTACAGCTTCATTCACTTTATCAGGAGACATCTGGAAATTGTCATCTAGAGAAATATGTATGGGGTTTGCTCCCATGATTAACGGAATTGTAGGATAATACACAAATCCAGGATCTGGAATAATGATTTCGTCACCAGGATCTGTCATTGCCATGATAGAGGTAAACATCAGTTGCGTACCTCCAGCAGTAACGACCACCCCATCTGTATTGAAATCTAAATCATAAAGTTCCTTATATTGATTGATTAATTTTTCCCTAAGCTGTGGAATGCCTGAATTCAGTACATATGAACTTGTCTTCTGTCCAGCAATTTTTGCCATTATCTCCAACAACTTTTCAGGTGGAGGAATATCGGGGGCACCGATACCCAATGAAATAACTCCTTCCAATCCTTGAGCCCTCGCAAACATTTTTCTAATTCCAGAAGGAACAATTTGATCAAGTCGATGTGATTGCTGATAAATCTTCCTCTCAGTCACAAGTAAACATGGTCAGGAATTTAAAAAACAAAAAGAAATTCTAGTCAGAGAATGCTTAATTTCTCCATAATTTTTAACAAATTTTTTTCTTGATTCAGAAATATCATAAAATCTCATTGAATAACATCGCATGTGATTACAAGACATGTTTTTCAAACTGATTTGACACTCAAAAAAGGGGACATTACTGAGGAAAGCACAGATGCGATAGTAAATGCAGCCAATGAGCACTTGATGCACGGAGGAGGAGTTGCATATGCCATAGCAAAAAAGGCAGGTTCAATTTTGGAAGAAGAATCAAGAGGAATCGGTTATGTCCCTACAGGATCTGCTGCAATCACCTCTGGTGGAAATCTTCCTGCAAAATACGTGATCCATGCGGTTGGACCAGTATGGAGAGGTGGAAAATCCAATGAGCCCCAACTTCTTAGATCCGCAATTCGCTCAAGCTTGGAATTGGCAAAAAAGCATGAACTAAAGTCAATAAGTTTTCCTGCCATTTCAACAGGAATTTTTGGTTATCCCTTAAAAAATGCGGCAAGGGAAATGCTGTCAGAAACATTACAATTTTTGAGGGAAAACCCTGGTGAGCTGAAACTGGTACAATTTGTCCTGTTTACGGATCTTGACTTTGAGACATTTAAACAAGAATTAGTACAACTGATTCCGGAATGACTTGTATATTTACTTTAAAATTGAAACTTTATTGTTTAAATATGGTAGATCTCAATGCTATCTTTCCATTCATTACAACAACTGTCTCACTCATGTTTTTCATTGGGGTTTTAGAACAGTACAAAAGGAAAAGGAAAATCCACCAACTAATATGGGCAATTGCCATGTTGCTGTTCTTTTTGACAGCAGGGGCAGAAGCTCTTGCTATTGCCATTAAATCTTGGAATCCAACCATATTCAAGATATATTATGTTTTGGCGGCTATTCAAGTTCCTTTTATGGGAGGAGGAGTTCTTTATCTATTTGCAGAAAGAAATGTCATCAATTCACGGAATTCATGGAAGGCATTTTTGATATTCAGTTTCTTCTGGGGACTTTTTGGGTTTTTATTCAGTACAAGGGATCCAATTTTCAATACTTTTTTCATTATTGCAATTTTGCTGTCTGCATTGTCAATAATTTATGCAATTTCCCCATCAAAAACTGCTTTCAAACAATGGTGGCAAGAAACTTTTGATGGATGGATGTTTGCCCATGTATTTATGGCTGTTTCCCTTCTTGCCTTCATATTGATGGCATACTATGCATTGATAACCCCTGTCAACCTAGAAATTCTGAAACATGGCGGTGAAGTCTCTGGATTGCCATGGCAAAGCAATCCAAGTGACTTAAGTGAACCAAGGGCTGTCGTAAGATTATTTTCTCCTCTTCAAACAGTCCCAGGAGGTGTTGCCTTGATTGGTGGCGGTTTTTACTCATATATTGCATGGCAGAGGTCAATAAAACAAAACACAGGAAAATACCAGTGGAAAACAGGAATCTATAATATTTATATAGCACTAGGTGCGCTTGTTCTTGCTCAAGGTGCATTTTTTTCGGGATTTGGATTGGGTACACTGTATATCAGTGAAACAATTTCAGTTACGTTAATGTATTTTGGATTTTTGGAATCCGATAAAATTACAAAGGAACTTCTGCTCAGACCCTTTAAATGGAGAAAAAATATTACAGCCAGTTCACCCTGAACTATTCCATAATTGTTCAAATAACCAATCAAATTGCTTGACCAACCAAATATTGGTTGAACGAATAATTACGGAATCCAATGTTGCAGTTTCACCTGAAAGGATTATGTAGAGTATATTATCTAATATGACGAAAGGAACTTCCAGATTTGCATTGAAATTTATATTGAACTTGATATCACCAGAGAAAAAGAGATCCAACTTTTTGCGCAGGTTCTGTGCAACATGCTCAGTCTTTACCAAATACTTGACTTCAACTTTTTTCCTGAAAATATCGCCCAAAAGTTTTCCACTTTTGCTCCAATCTATCACTGTTTTTCGGGAAGCGGCGGCAATCAAGACTCTCTCATTGACTTGTCTTATATCTTCCAAAAAATTTTCCTCCCCCACTTCAAATGTTGTAATCATCAAATCCCCAGTTTGACTGCTTGAAAGAGTGTTCTGCCATTTCTTGCTCAGAATTGTCCCCAATTCAGACATTTTTTCGATTTTTTGTGCAGACCTTACTTGTTCTTTTTCTATAAGAGATTCAATAACCTGCCGTGGATGAATGACCCTATAGGATTTGGGAAGGTTGCCCCTTTTTTGGTGTTCAATCAACCCATCTAGCTCCATGTTTTTCAAAATTTCATAAATTCTCGACAATGGAATATGGCATGTCTGCTGTAATTGTTTTACATCCATTTCACCATTTGAAAGCAATGCAGAATAAATTTTCGCGGCATTTTTTGATAGACCCAAAACATGAGACAAGCCTTCCTCTATGGACACAAGATCAATGACTATTCTCTTCAAGATTAAGATTTTGGAAGTATCTGCACTTGAATTCCCACTTTTTCAAAAAATTTCTGGACATGTTCCAAAGGAATTTCCATTCCTAAAACACCAACATCCCCATGAAAATCACCCCCTGCTGTAATAACAAGATCCTTATTTCTCTTTGCAATTTCCCAAAGAAATGTACTGCCTTCTTTTTCAAAGTCAGGGGAAATCTTGTATTTTTGGGTATAATCATAGTATAATTCAAACCCGTCAATCCCATATTTGCGTAAATAACCAGTCACTTCTTTCAAAGCACTCATGTCTTTCCTTGCATGCAGGGGGTGTGCCCATATGATGATTCCACCAATCCTATGAATTAAATCAATCCATTCTGAAAATTTCAAAGTGAACCTTTCAACTGCTAATGGTTTTCCGTCAGCCAAGTAATTGTCAAATGCCTCCTTTAGGTCTTGAACATATCCTTTTTTCACAAGAACCCTTCCTAAATGTGGTCGTGAGATTACATCCGTTGGCTGTTCATTGTTGTCCCCTGATGCTTCCTTTAGCACCTCTTCAAACGTTACTTCAAATCCAAATTGATTAGCCCTCTCAATCATTTTCTTCATTCGATAATATCTAGAATTCTGAATTTTATCCAAAACGGAAATCAAATCAGGATGTTGTGCAGTTTGTATGTCTGGAAAAAATGCAAGCAGGTGTACCTTTTGCCCCAATACCTTTGTGGAAATTTCCATTCCTGCAATCAAGATACCTTCAAACAAGTTATTGGATGAATTCAACTGAAATGCCTCGACACTTCCTTTCAAATTGTCATGATCCGTAATGGAAAGAATCTTGATGCCTTTCTCATTTGCTTTCCTCAATATTTCCTCAACAGTCCATGTCCCATCAGAATTTGTGGAATGACAATGTAAATCAATTAACACATGATTTGGTAAGAAGTAAACTTTATGAAAAATTCTGTAAGAACACTTGCCAAAGAAAAATTATATTAAAATACTAATCTTTCAAATAATTACTGTGGAAATAATCAAAAATTACAATGAAGTCAAATGGATTTCAGAAAAAGACCCTGAAGTTATGCAAAAAACAATAATTGGAATGGATATCTGCAAGTCCAGCAATATAAGAATCATAAAAATGAGACCTGGAAGAAAAGCCATCCCGCATGGTCATGAGCAACTTCAAGTCTATTACATTCTACAAGGCAAGGCAAAAGTAAGAATCGAATCAAATATTTATGATGTTGAAGAAAATTTTCGGATAATTATCAAACCGAATCAAATTCACTCTGTTGAGGCAATTGGTGATAAAGAACTCATTCTTTTAATTTTTGATGAATTTGACCTTTGTCTAGATTTCAATTCACCCTATGTTGACTATTAATTGGTAATCGTCCCAACCTCATGGACATAAGACATCCGATAATCAAATGCATCTAGTTTTATTAGTTGGGATATTGCAAGAACAATTATTTCTTCCTCCAATTCACTGTAATTCAATATTTCATCCTCCAAAATTTCCTGAATGTCTGCCATTGTAAACTTGTCATATTCCTTCAGCTTTTTGGCAATTCTTTTAATGTCATTTGTATCCAATCCAGGGACTTTCAGATTTGCCTTGCTGTTGATGATTATGTCCATTGACGGCTTATAGGGTATCAATACAGAGGATTTGTCTAAAAGTACCGCCAATATGTCTTCTTCAGTCTTTGTCAATGGTGAATAACAATTCAAATCAATATATCGCAACACCTCAGGAACCAAATCCACATGTAAATCCGAGGCAAGTTCCATCGATTTTACAAATGCCTGTATCCAATTCACCATATTTGCAATCAATATTTCATTTTCTTCAGGACTTGATGCGGGCGTCACTTTACATACAATTGTGTCCAATGGACTTTCAATAGTTATTTGGGTATTGTTCTCAGATGATTCAGCCCTATTCTCCAAAACAAATTTCAATTTGTTTCCCTTTGATTCCAATTCCAGTCTCGACCATGAATTCCATTTGTGCCTAGTGTTCAATTCCTTGATTTTTCTTGTCGGAATTGGCAAGGCAAAACCTGTAGACTTTTTCTTTTCGATATTTATCACATCATTGGTACGCACATGAAAATTATGGTCAACATAAATTTTGACCCCATGTAAGTCATGTTTATCCTCCCCTGATGTGTGGGTGTCTATATAAGAGGCAAGACCATTTGATCCGAGCTCATGTCGATTCAAATGGACTTCTCGATCAATATATACCCTTCTTTTTCTTTTACAATAACCACAAAGGTAATGGATTTCTTGTAAGGAGGAGGTATTCATCATAATAGAATTGAAAAAAACAATATAAATGGATTTGTTTTTGAATGAAATTTGGCATAGTCTTGTGGAAATTTTATTTGAAAAGATGATTTTGCAAACAAGAGTTTTGAATTAAAATGTATCGAGATTGATGTATGGTGCATTAGTGCATGGTGCATTGATGCATGGTGTATGGTGCATTGGTGTATGATGTATTGAAGTATGGTGTATTGGTGGATGGTGTATGGTGTATTGATGCATGGTGTATGGTGCATTGGTGTATTAGTGCATGATGTATTGATGCATATGTGTATGAGGTATTGATGCTTGGTGTATGGTACATTGGTGTATTAGTGCATGATGTATTGATGCATATGTGTATGAGGTATTGATGCTTGGTGTATGGTACATTGGTGTATTAGTGCATGATGTATGGTGTATTGGTGTATGATGTATTGAAGTATGGTGTATTGGTGGATGGTGTATGGCGTATGGTGCATTGATGTGTTGATGCATGGTGCATGATGCATTGGTGCATGGTACATTGACGTATTAGTGTATGGCGTATGGTGCATTGATGTATGGCATATGGTGCATGATGCATTGGTGTATGGCGTATGGTGCATTGATGTATTGATACATGGTGCATGGTGCATTGGTGCATGGTGCATTGGTGTATTAGTGTATGATGTATGGCATATGGTGCATGATGCATTGAAGTATTAGTGTATGGTGCATGGTGCATTGACGTATGGTGTATAAGTGCTTAATCAGTGGTCTATGAAATAGAACCGTTAAATTATTTGTCAAATGTAAAATAATTCTTTAATCTTAGTACATAGTTTGTTTTTGTATACAATTGATTACAAATTCATTCCATTTTTTTTCCTGATGTTTTACCATTGATTACTTTCCTTCTGTGGAATGATAGAAGCAGTATTGTAAATGCAAAAGCCATAATCATAATGATATGTTCAATAGGTGAGATTCGTTTGTTTGAATTTGTTGAAGATGTCTGATCGTCATTATTTTCAGTTGTTGATTCTGTTTTTCCTGAAACGGTTTTTGTAGTTGTCTTGGTTAATGTTATTATAGAACTTGATGTGTTTTGCTCTTTTGGAATTTGAATTTGAACTTCATCAGATGGAGATCCTTCACCGAATTCATTTACTGCCCTGACAACATAAAAGTAAATATTTCCTGGTTTTACACTTGTATCAACAAAATTTGTTGTGGTAGAAAAGCCGATATAGACATATCCATTTCCTAAAGATCTGTAGACATGATATTCCATGATTCCCGATTTTCCTGTAGATAATGGTTCTTCCCATGTTAATACAGCAAATGAATGTTCAATGGAGGTCTCAACATTGATTGGTTTGCTTGGGGTTTTTGTTTCGTGTGTTTCTGTTTGATTCAATCCAGCATCAATAATTATCCAATTGTATGTTTCAATGATGTATTGTTTATTGAATTGGTTAAATGCAGAAAAAGTAGTGTTTCCAGCGTCGAATGTTACATTGAATTGAAGGGTTAGGCGGGACCATGTCCATAGCATATAATCATAAAATCGGGTTGACAAAGTCACATATGAGAACATTCCTTTCATATTGCTTACTGAGCTTATTTTCCAAGAACCAATGGGTTGATTAAATTTTGTAGCATTATAGAACATATATGACATATTTTGAACACTTGACACATTCCAGAAGTTAAGTGGTTGATTGAATGATTTCGCATTATAGAACATATGGGACATATCCTGAACACTTGACACATCCCATGAATTGAGAGGCTGGTTGAACAAAGTAGCATTTTCAAACATATGGGACATGTTTTTAACAGAGGAAACATCCCATGCATTAATATTTACATTGAAAAGTTGTGTTCCTGCAAACATGCCAGCCATATTTATAACAAATGATACATTCCATCCACTTATGTCTGAATTAAAAACAGGATTGTTTGCAAACATCCAATCCATTGTTAGAACATAATGAACATTCCAATTGCCAACATCTTGTTGAAATGCAATTGCGCTTTCGAACATGTGATCCATATAATTTACTGAGGAGACATTCCATGATGCTAATGGCTGGTTAAATGAGACTGCATTTTGAAACATATAAGACATATCTGTTACAGAAGACACGTCCCATGATGCTAATGGTTGATTAAATGAGACTGCATTTTGGAACATATACGACATATCTGTCACAGAAGACACGTCCCATGATCCTATATACTGATTGAATGAGGTTGCATTGGCAAACATTGCACCCATTCTGATTACAGAAGACACGTCCCATGATGCTAATGGTTGATTAAATGCGATTGCGTTTTGGAACATTTTATCCATATAAACTACAGAAGACACGTCCCATGATCCTATAGGCTGATTGAATGAGGTTGCATTGGCAAACATTGCATCCATTCTGATTACAGAAGACACATCCCATGACCAAATGGGTTGGTTAAATGAGATTGCGTTTTGGAACATTTTATCCATATAAACTACAGAAGACACATTCCAAGATCCAATAGGCTGGTTGAATGAAACTGCACCAGCAAACATCTCTCCCATATGAACTACAGATGATACATCCCAAGCCCAAATAAGTTGATTGAATGAGATTGCACCTTGAAACATATGTGCCATATTTGTTACTGAAGATACATCCCATATTATGAGGGATTGGTTGAACGAAACAGCATTTTGAAACATTCCAACCATATTAATTACAGATGAAACCTTCCATCCTCCAATGTGTTGGTTGAACATAGTTGCATTAAAAAACATTTGAGACATATCTGTTACAGAAGACGTATCCCAAGACCCAATAGGTTGGTTGAATGACTTTGCATTAAAGAACATTGCGTACATGTTGGTTACAGAAGACGTATCCCAAGATCCAATAGGTTGGTTGAATGAAGTTGCACCAAAGAACATGGAAGACATATCTGTTACAGAAGATACATCCCATGAACCAATGGACTGGTTGAAGGAGGTAGCATATTGAAACATATAACTCATATCCGTGACAGAGGATACATCCCACGAGCTTATGTCTTGGTTGAAAGATTTTGCTCCTGCAAACATAGACGACATATCTGTCACAGAAGATACATCCCATGAACTAATTGATAGATTGAAAGATTTTGCTCCTGCAAACATGGAAGACATGTCAGTTACAGATGATACATCCCAAGATTCTATATTTCCTTGATTTCCCCAATTTTTTACATTTCTAAACATGCCTGATAAATCTGTTGTTCCATTAAGATCCAAGGGGTCAGTTGCAGTAATAATAAGGTTTTCTGCATTTTCAAAATAATGTCCACGATTCCCCAACTTTAAGTTTCCCCATTGCGATATTTCAATAATTTTAAGAGAACTTGAAAACCCATAATTACTATAAAAAAAGTTCCATCCAATAATTGTACCTGTAATAACAAGTGTATAAATTCCTGGAGAAGCATATGTATGTGAAATTTCACGGGAGTTGTATGTTGTAATTGTAGAACTTGTACCATCGCCCCAATCAACAACAAAGTTATATGTTCCATCAGAGACTAAGGGCAGTTTAATATTGTTTTCACCCAAGTGAAATCTGTTTCTAACAAAACTTGTGTTCCAAGTAGAAACAAATGCCCCTGCTGGATATGTGACAACAGTTTTCTGGTTTTTATTTTTCTGTTCCTGTCTCTTTACTAATTCTTTTGTGGTTTCTTTTGTATGGCTCCTTGAATTCAAAATATTTTCTTTTGAATGTGAATGCTCAAAATTCAGATTGTGAATGACAGAGTTCCTTTCAACGAAAGAGGAACTTTGTTCTGAAAATGAAAGATGCCGCTTATCTGAAGATTGAAAATTCAATTTATATTCAGCTTGGTTATTTATCGGTCTACTATGTAATGGAAATATAAGTAGACCAATAGTCAAAATCAAAATTAATTTGTTCATGCCCATTAATTGAACAATGTTTAAATAAATATTTTGATTTCAGATTAAAAATAATTAAAAATGGTCAATAATTTCTACAAAAATAATAATGAACCATACAATAACTTTAATAAAAATAGTTGTTTTGTATTTTCATTTATGTATATTTGTCCATGCATTAAAAAACCAAATATTATGCATTTTTTCAATTTCTCCCTAAAAATCCATTTCAATTATTTGGACATGCTCAGCAAGTTGAGAAAAATCTAATTCTTTCATTGAATGTTTTCTTTTGTCATATCCAAAAAATTCTTTTGCTGCTTTTGGATATTTCATTGTATATTCCTTGAATATCTTTATTTTTGTATTGATATCATTAACGATCTTGAATCTTGGTTTTTTCCAAAAAAAGTGGTGTTTGACCATGAATTCGTCAGGGTATGCAAGTATGTTTTTGAACCAATGAGCTTTTTTGCCCCTTGCCGCGAAGATATAATACTTCCCGTCAAATTTTCTGTATTCAAGTGGTGTATAC
The DNA here is from genome assembly GCA_015523565.1 of Candidatus Heimdallarchaeota archaeon. Taxonomy (GTDB): domain Archaea; phylum Asgardarchaeota; class Heimdallarchaeia; order Heimdallarchaeales; family Kariarchaeaceae; genus WAKA01. Next base: position 11,186 of record WAKA01000077.1, read on the forward strand.
CTGATTTTTCCACTTTTTCTTCCTTTTGTCCTTATTAGGACAAAGAAAAATCCCATTCCAAAAATTGGAAGTATATTTAGACGGAATAAAGGGACGACAAAATATTTGTTCATTTTTTTGAAAAGTGAAATTTTCTTGTTTCCCGATTGGTTGTTGTGCATGATTTGATAAATAAGGCTTCCTTTGGTTGGTAATTTTATTGTCTCTTTCTTTTCGTTGTCTTTAATTTCATTCATGCTTAATTATTTGTTTAAATCATTCATTTGTTTATCTGATTAAAACTGAATTTTTGTTGTCAGTAGTTACTCTTTACTGAGTTTCTAAATTTGACATAATTTAGGTATCAGAAATTTATTTTCCTTTTTCTTTTTTTGACAAAAAAGATTTGTATGGACAATATCAATACGACAGAGAAAGTTGGGAAATATCCATCGTCTTTATTGGTTGTTTCACTTGAAGATGATGAAATTGTTGTAGATGAAGTAGTTATTGGGGATGATATGCTGGAAGTGGTGGTTGTTTCACCGAAGGAATTGAAAACAGTAAATGTTCCATCAGTTATGTCTTCTGCTGTCAGTCCATTCCCGTCATCAGCCACGATTTTCAGAATGTATTGACCATTGTCAATAATTTCTGTGTTCCATAAGTAACTTGTTCCAGTCAATCCAGAAACTATCAAGTTCCAGGTGGATCCATTGTTATTTGAAAGATATAAGGAATAAGTAACGGAATGTCCTAAACTGTCCAGAGAAGCCTGCCATAAAACAGTCACTTTGGAAGACAGGTTTTCACCTCCGTTTGGTGAGACAATTATTGGTACAGAAAGGGTATGGAGGTTTGCTTGCCCTTCGTTATAGATATTGAAGACATTTGAGATGAATTCAGATGTCAGAGTTCCGTCTGTTGCAACAATTTTCAATCTATATTGACCATTTGGAAGGCTTGTTGTATCCCAATCATAAGTTTGGCTTGAAATACCAGATACAATTTGTGTATATGTTTTGCCGTTATCTGTCGAATAGGAGATTGTATAGGTTACAGGATCGTATTTTGTATCAAAAGCCCTTCTCCAACCAAGTGTATAAACACTGCTGACATTTGAAATGGGAGGAAATGATACAAAAGGTGCTTCTAAAAGAAAATGATCCATATAGCTTAATGTTGGGGGAATGAGTAAAGGGGAATTGTCCTTTGTTTTTGCGCTGCCCGCTCCTTCATATGGGATATCTCCAACTTGATTGCTGTCTGCATCCTTGTTGAATGGAACTGCATCATCCCAATAATTTGAGGAAAAAGTGTTGTTGGATCCGTCATCCTTGAATTGTGATGTATATAGTAAGCTATTGACTGTAAAAATATTGTTGGTGAATAAGTTCCCATTTGCACCTGCGACTATTTCAACTGCATAAACATTATTGTGATGGTAGATCAGATTGCTTTCAAAGTTGTTTGCAGTTGTTGAAGTTCCATTTAATACAATTCCTGCCATAGCATTGTCAGAAATCATGTTATATGAGACATAATTTTTCATGCTTTTGTAGAGATGAATTCCAAAGATGTTTGTTTTGGAAATTTTATTGGATGAGATGATAACTGATTGAACTTCATTTAATTGCAATCCATATTCTCCACCCAAGATTTCGTTCATGTAGATTACAGAATTGTTTCTGCCTTCAACATTCTGCAGATAAAATCCTTCCTCAATGGAATTCAAAATTTTATTTGCACTAATCTCTGAGTTGACTAGAACTGTGTAAAATAGGACAATCCCACTTTTTGCACTATAAATTTCATTTGATGAAACATTGGCATTTTCAATGATATCTTCAATGAAGATACCTGTTTCTTCTGCTTTGAATATTATATTATCTATAACATCAGTAAAATTGACAAAATTCAGGTAAATCCCTGTAGGTGCATCCATTTTTGATGATTGGGTAATGGTTACATTATTCTTGGCTACATTTATGAATCTTGAGTTTTCCATGGAAATTCCATAAAATCCCGAAATAATGGCATTTGAGTTGACAGTTACATTGTCACTTCCGATAATGTTGATGGCTTCATATGTCGTATCAATGGCATTGTCTTTAATCAGAATTTTTTTCGATTTGGAAAGGTGAACGAAACTTGAAAATTCTGCCTGGGTTTTTGACTTTTCCTCATTGTTTGTGATATTGAGCATTTCAGATTGAATACTATAAATGCCCGTTAGGTTATTGTCTTCAAAATAGGAATTTGTTATAGTCGTATTGTAAGCCCATTCAACTTTTGTTCCATTGGTGTTTCTTTCAACAAATGCATTTTTTATTATATTTGCAAGTCCATAAGTATACAACACATGAAGACCCAATTCCAAGTTGTCTAAAAATGATGAAAAATATATTGTATTATTGTCTCCTGCATAAATTACCATTCCTATCCTATTTTCAGATGCAATAACCTGGGATGCAGTTAGATTATGGGTATATCTCAAGTAAAATCCGGTATCAAGATTTCCATTTGCTTCCAACAAGGACAAATAAATATTGTTTACAAACGATAGGTAAAAGCCATGAAGCGAATTGTTATTTGCATACGTTGTCATGATCGTATTGTTGTCTGACCTCAAATATATTCCATATTCTTTGTTGAAATTAGCGGAATTTGAATAGAGGTTGTTTTGCACACTATTTGCATAAGTATGGTCTCTGATATAAATTCCAGATTTGACATTGTTGTTTGCAGCATTGCCATAAATTTCACTTTTTTGTATGCCACGTAAGTACAGGCCATATTCTCCATTGTTGTTGAAATTATTGAGTGCAATTTCCAATGAGATCATATATTCTGCATACAAACCACTTTGGGTGTTTTTTTCGACAGTGTTTTCTGTAATGGATATATTGACGGGAGTTTTGACAAAAGAGGAATAGAAATAAAGATAAATTCCACTTCCACCATTCTCTTGAATGACATTTTGGCTTATATTGCTATTAACCATGCTTGCAAATGCATAAATTCCATGTCCAATATTATTGTAAATTGAATTCCTTGTCAAATTTGCTGGTGAATAGTCTGTTGAATAAAGTCCTTTAGTGACAAGAATGCCAGACCCTTGGTTATGGGCAATTGTATTGTTGTTGACAATGGTATATCCAGCGTTTCCATGGGGAACACCTTCATTGTCCAGTAATATTCCCGTTCCAAGATTATAGGCGATAGTATTGTCTGAAATAGTTATGTTTGAATGTGTATTTTCAACAACAATTCTTCCTTCATCGCCGATTGAAAGGGTGTTGTTTGCCATGTAATTGCCTATAACAGAACTATTAGATGTACCACTTAGCATGACAGCCCGTTTTGTATTCCCTTTCGTCATGTTGTTGTCCTTGATTATGAGAAATTTGGAATACTCATCATAGATGTCGGAACTATAGGAATCATATAAGTTTTGATCAGAATATGCAAGTCCAGTTCTTCTCATCACATTCTTTTCAATCAAAATGTTTCTAGAATTTGATATTTTGAAATTGGCATATTCTGTATAATCAAAAGTATTTTGCATGAAGCTGAGATTGTAACTTGAGATTATTTCAATGGCAAATCCTTTGGTATTGTTGAATACATTGTAGTCAAACACTATGTTGCTGACATTTTCAAGCCATACCGCACTGCTAAAGCTTCCAGTGAAATTTATTATGTCATTTGCGGAAAACATGACATAAAGGTTTGAATTTTTAAGATAAATTGGTCTATGCGTTGCATTTTCAGAAATTGCATATGATGAAATAACTATTGGATCTGTTTTGGTTCCTGTACCTAACCAACCGAATTTTGATTGCAATTTCAGCAATTCATCATTTGATGTCCAAGCAATTGGGTCAGAAGTAATGGCATTAAGGCTTGGAGTTGAAGATTCATGATTTTTCATAGTCTCCAATCTTTTTAGCGCCCAGTCACTGATTTGTTTTGGATTTTCAAGTTCTTGACGTTTCAAAGAAATGTCAATTGACCTTGAAGAAGTTGTGGCTTTCTTTTGTAATTGGTCATCTTTATTATCTTTCTTATGAAACGAAGTTTCACTTCCAATTCCGATATTTTCGTTCCCATTGTCTTGTAAGTTGACAGGAATTGCCAAATTTTGATTTAGTGAAGAAAATACAATTATTAAAACAAGGAATGAAAATAATATGTACC
>WAKA01000078.1 GCA_015523565.1 Candidatus Heimdallarchaeota archaeon
ACTACTTTTTGAAAATTATTGGGTGTGAATTATACTATAAAAATGTTATTAAATTTCACAGTAGATTTTTTGACCTGAAATACTATTTGAAAACAAGAGACTGCCCTAATGAATTGTGATTTTTGCGCTTAACCGGCCCTATACGTAATATTGTCTTTCCAACTGATTCAAAAAATGATGTTGATTCATTTTATACTGACTTCATTCACTTTTCAAACTAAGTTTCTTATTCCATGTGCGTCTCTTGCAATAAGTCCACTACTTGTCCTAATTGTAAAAGTTCCATTGCTTGTTCTAAGTCAGTCCCCTATTCTAACATTGTTTGTCCTAAGTGCGTTTTCTGCCGATAACAACTGCAGTTGCTGCAAGTGACACAAGCAACCCCGCAACAAGGAAGCTTGCTTTTTCTCCAGTTGTTTCGGGCATGTCACTTAACGAATTGGCAACATACTCATAAATCCTGCTGTCCAACTGATTGGCGAATTCGGGATCAATTCCCAGTCTTGGATCATAGAAAATGTTCTTGCCCTGTTCAAAGCCCAATGCGATGGTTTGTCTGTCGGCTGTGATCACAACATCGCTTTCCTTTCCATCAATGGTTGCTGTCTTGTCCCATTTGACTCTCATTGGAATGCCTGTGCCGTTGACCATCATGGTCTCATTTGTGACCATGCCATAGCCTTCCCTGTGTTCCATCTGTTCCTCATCAGCCATCATCTGACCTTTGGAATTGTATACCTCGTGAATGACTGCCAACTTTGAGGTGTTGGACACAAACGGGTAATTGATCTCATAGGACCATTTCCATTCTGATGGCATTGCCGCACTTCCATTGATATATGCATAGAGTTTGAACGTGCTGTTGTCCTTGCTTGCCACAAAGTACTCGATCAGCCCTGAATTGTTCCTTGTCGTTATATCTCCCAATGTGCTTGAATTCAAGCCAAAAGTGGAAACAATAGTGTCGTTCTCGCTGAATCCATTGTTGTCTGCATCTTCAAACTCAACAAGCTTTGTAATCAATATGGAAAAGGTCATGCCCATGTTTCTGACCTCATCCATGTCCATCCTGTTCATGTCTCCCTGTTGCATCTCGCCTTGTCCACTTCCAGGCATTTCTCCTTGTCTGCCCCCTGGCATGTCACTCCCCATGTCTTCATCACTCATGTGGTTGTCGCCGTTTCGGTCACCTGGCATGTCGCTTCCCATATTACCAGACATCTGTCCCATTCTCTCTTCCATCATTTGCAACATTTCCTCTGAAGGGGTGATGGACAATGAGATGTTGATTGACTTGTCAATTGTTAGATTTCCCTTTATTACCATGGCATCCCCCATTCCTTTAAACCCATGTTCATCAAAATCCATTTCATGTCTCCCTTGGGGGGCGGTGTTCTGGTCGTCAGATCCATGTCCATTGACTGCAAGAACGGACAGGATCAAAAATCCAATCATCAAGGATGTTATGAAGGCAATGTGTCGTGCTTTCATGATTCACAATTGGGCACAGCTCAAAATAGTCATTCTGTTCAAATTATCCTCAAATCCCTTGAAGTACATTTGTAATCCACCTAGACTTGACTTGAAATTGCCTTGAAATTCATTCTTCCAAATTACATGGGCGGTTCTGTTCATGGTTCTGTTCTTAATACCGCGCATTTTTTTTCATCATGAATGATAAGCTTCATCAATATTTTCCCATAAAGGAAATTATAATGGAATTATCGGGTATTCCAAGGTCTGCATATAGGAATGGCAGAGATGTAGTCTCTTCAGGAGGTGGCTGGAGTTGGCAATGATGAATCGGAAGCTATCCATTGCCATCTGGCTCTTTTTGACCTATCTCCAGATGTATGGGATCGCTATTGCTTACCTTTCCTCGCATCCTCCCATCGATATACGCTATTATAAAGTCGTGGACATCATCCTTGATGAAACTGGGGTCGCTGCGCCAAATCAGGTCGTGGTCTTCAACATGACTGGTAAATATAATTACGATGGACCGTTTCGTTATTACAATTGTTATCTTGCCTCAGTGATTGCATTATTGGGCAACTTTACACTTTATTTGTCTCGTGAGCCCGTTTCATGGTTTGATAATTTGACAGACGTTGGGCTCAGATACGGGAACTTCTTTCCTTCCAGAGGTAGAAAATCCGAAATCTGTGCTGGTGAAAATTATATCATCCTGCATTTTGAAACCATGAATGCTTTCAGGATACAGGTGGCTTTTGTTAAAATTTATGGGGCCCCAAAGTAATCGCCTGATATACTGATTTCCTACTGAATTTCTTTTGCTAAGACTTCCATATGGCGGATTATGTTTCAGATATTCCAACTTTCAATCTAGATACTATGGAAACTTCTATTGTAACGCATATGAAAAAGTAATCATGGTGGGATTTGTTCTGAAAACAATAAGGATTTTTCCCCAAAAATGACTCGTCCGGGATTTGAACCCGGGTCTGTGGAGGACTCTGCCTTTGCTTGAGAGTCCACAATGCTTGACCGGACTACACCAACGAGCCAGTGATTTTTTGCTATTTATTGTTCATATTTTATTTGACTTAAATTTTATTTTAGATGACACTTTTGATCATTAGCTTTTTTAGGATATGGAAGATGTAATGTCAGTGAGCTTTGTTTCGGAGACCGACGACCCGGACCTTTCGGGCAAGCGGCGAATCAAAGGAGCAGATTCATACGATTTTTGTCCTGACTATTTCTTTTCAGGTTTTGGATCATTTTCGCTTGACGAGTCTATCCAGTTGGACAAATGGTTACGGAGTTCTCTCTCCTGCATATTTGACATGGATTGGTTGACCACGCGAGAGTCGATACGGTTCAGGGACATTTTGTATCGGAAAGTCAATATCTTGTACTTCATACAGGATAGCTTATCAAAACGAGATTTTTTGAGGGATGTTCGTATTCGGACATATTTTGGGACTGATGATACTGGTCTTCTTGGTGATTTTTATGATTTCATAGAAATTAGCAAGGCTGGAGAGGTTTTATCCCAATATGGTTGTATTGATGATATTGGTTATGAAGTGTCATTTCTTGGGAGTTGCAAGTTGCCCATGGCCTTTGGTGAGGTTGGGGAGAAATTCATCTTGCATATGCTTGAACGAGAGATTGGTTCTTATTTTCTGATGAACAGCTTATTTTTAGATGTGCATTTTCCTGCAAGCATGGTATTGCACAGGTACAGGGAAGGGGATATGTTGACATCATTCCTTTATTCATTTTCTTCTGGACAAAGGTCTAGGATTATTTCAGAATTGGCAATGGGGGGTATATTGGTTTCAGATGGTGTGGATCTTGATAGGGCTTTTCTTAATGCATTGGAATATATTTGGCAATTTTCAATAGATATCAATTCAGTCACTACGGGCAGTGATCGTTTGACACTTATTGTCCCTGTGGATGGTTCCCTAATCGAATTGGATGGTGTGACTCAATTTTTTGTTGATCGTATCTTGGCAAGGACTTACATAAATTGTAATGTTGAATACAAGCTGAGCCTGTCACATAATGTCCATTATGGAAACCTGTTAAGTTCTGCCCAGAAAATCTTGGGGAAAGGTTATGACAATCAACGGTTTGTTCTTGGGGAATTGTCAGAATATCCTGCTTTCATCCGTTCAAACGAAGATTTTCGTTATTTTGCTGATGGTCTTGGTCTTGGAAGGATTGACAGGTTGGGGAGGGACTGGATGAAGGTTCGTGTTTCAATGGGTGTGAATCGTCTTTTCAGAGATGGGGTCTTGAATTCTCCAAATATCTGCGACTTGAATTCTTCAAATGCCTGTAACCTTGTCACAGATGAATTTCTTCTTTCCCTTTGTAAGTTGAGATTTGGAATCAGAGATTTGAATCTGCTGACTTGTTTTCAACGAGATGCAATTGATCGTTTGATTGTGGGGTTTGTCAGAAAGATGGAGAATTCCATTGCCCAGCATCAGCTTATTGAATTCATGCGAAGCGGTCGCTGGTTTGAGCCTAAGAACTTGGGATATGGTTTCCCTTTGTCCCGCAGTTCATTGGATTCCCTATCTGATGATTTAATGACAGTCAAGTATCATCGAGACCTGATTATTGCTGATATCGGGCTTGTTGTTGAGAGAGGAGATTCAAATTGGGAAAAACTCATAATGGTTCCCTTAAGGGATACCTATGGCAACAGTTACAATGGGATTATTGACAGGGTTGCTCTCTTTGGTATTGAAAAAGTCAGGGTTATGGGGGATATGCAGTATAGATTTGGGATTACAAAATATCTTGGCATTGATGGTGAAGTTAGGTATTTTGAGGATATTGACTTATTCTCAATACGGGTTGATCCGTCCGTCTTTTCATGTTTTCCTCTGAAGGGTCAATCCCTCCAGAAATTTCGGGAATATCAGGGAATGGTGTTTCAGTTGATATTCCAGGTTGAGAACCAAGGTCATGAGACAAATTTTTTGTTTGGGCATTGGATTCCTGAATTCAGTATCCTATCCTATGGGGGGATTTGTCCAAAGACTGTGGACAACCTGCAAAAGAGGCTTCAAATGGATTTTCCCGTCACCTTCAACGACCTTTGCGTTTTCAATCCTTCAATATTCATGTTGAAATGGTCTGAAGGGGTTGAATTTACAGATTATCGCAAGATAATTGAAGTTGTTCATTTCCAATCAAGAAATCCTGTTGTCCTGACTGAAAAGGGTGATTGTGGCTTTCATATCTCCCATGTTGAATCCTTGGGTTTTGAAATCATATCTCGGATAACAAGAAGTGTTGAATATATGAACAGGTTCATTCCGAAATCCGGGATTTCCTCAACTTCCAAATTTTTAAGGCACATTATCCCTGAAATGGATTTGTCCAGATTTTTGAATGGCACCCAGATCAACCGAGTTGCTCTGAGGAATTTGGATGCCGACACTATCTTGGAATGGTTTGGGAGGTTGCCGTTGGCTCATCAGTCCAATTCAAGGAAACATTTGCCAAGTCCCTTGGGTGGTTTGACTTCTGAAATCTATTCAGGTCAGGAACCTCCTATACCCTTGATTGATATAGTAATGGCAGTCAAAGATGGTGAATCCCTTGTATTTGTGCCTTTTAATGGTCCTACTGGTCAGTTCAACGATTTCAAGCTGATGTGCAACAGGCGATTGAGTCCAGACATTGCAAAAAGGTTCCTCAGCAAGTTCAAGGATGGGGAAATGCTGAATCATTTCCTTGGTGCTTATTTTTTTGAGGTCAGGCAATATCTCGATGAAAATGCTATTTACTCACTTGAAACAAAATACGATCTCCCAACTGAAATTGGGCTTATCCACGAGCTCAAAAAAGTTGCCGCTGGAAAAACGGAAACTCTCATTCCTCTTAGTTTCAAAAAAGATTTTGAACACTTGAAACAAGTCTATATCTGGTTTGATCCAATGGAACATGATGGATCCAAAAAGGATACTTTCACAATCCAAGACCTGAGACTCCTTCCGGGGCAATTCCCCCGTCATCCCTCATGCATTGATCCTGCATTTGGTGGTACCAAATGGATTGGGTCTCGTGTGAACAGCAAATGTGAATTGATATTCATGAACAAAGAGAAATACAATTTCCATGTCTGGCTTGAAGCCCAGCTCCAGAGAATTCTCATTCGATTGACTCTTGATGCAGAACTGCTTTTGCAGAATTTTGTGCTTTGGTGCAATACAAGATTGGGAAACTCAAACATGGCTATTGGCGAACTTTTTGGTGAAACCAATGTTTTTGAGTTGTCAAAACGGTATTTGGCTCCAGGATCAACATTGGTTTTTGACATGAATGTCAACAAAATGAAGATTCTTCAAATGACAGGTAATCGTCCTTTAAGAAACAGTGCGTTCTTGACTCCAGTATTTATAATGCCAAAGTGTGTGGATAGGTTCAACAAACATGCATCACCTCATGGCTTATTTCTTTCGAGGAATGATCCTGTATTCAAATACCGAACCTCCATTGAATCCTTTATTCAACTTCTTCCAACTCTTTCTGAGGAATCCATCTTGGAATTCACAGATTTTCCCATCTCATATAGGGTTCTCAGGATATTTTTTGAAAAAACCTAAATGGTTATTCTATCATAGTGATCCTTGTCTTGTAAAGATATCTCCACTACAATTGCTGTTCCATTAAAATTGCTGTTCCATCAATATTGTTTTCTATTTCTCCAAATTTAATGTTGAAGTGCATAATGTTCTGTCTTATTCTTTTCTATTTTTCTTGTCTCTTGAACCATTCCAATGTCTGTTTGACTGCTTGATCCAATGGTGTGACTGAAAACTTGTATTGTTTCATGAATTTCTCATGGCTAACAAGATATGGTTTTTCAAATTCATAATACATCTCATGAACTTCTCGTATGACCTTATTGAACAGTCCTATGACCCTTATGGTGCCCTTTGAAAGTGTACCAATTTTGGGAGATGTTCCCGCCTCCTGAAATACCATTTCTGCAAACTCTTTCTGTGTCCTCGCTGTATCTGTTGGGAGATGCCAAACTTGACCGTATGTCTGCTTGTCCTCAGCCACCATAATGGATGCCTTGGCGAGGTCAGGGGTATAGGCAATCTGGTGAGGCATATCGAGTCTCCCCACCAATAATACTTTCTTCCCTTTAATTGCATTCTCAAATAGCCTCGATCCATAAAATGAGTTCTTTGTAACTCTTGGACCAAAAAAATCAGGTGCCCTGACAATTGAAACTTTGATCCGTCCTTCCTCATGGGCTTTAAGATATGCCTTTGAGCTCTTTGCTCGTATTCTTCCCTTTCTTGTCGTTGCATTCCATGGCATTTCCTCATGCAACGGCTCTTTTGCATCCTCTGGATACATGTACAGGTTATCTGCTACCATGAGACTTGCGTCGGTTTTTTCAACTGCTGAAATTATTGTCTCTGTCAGTCTCATTAGATTTTTCTCCCAAGTGTAATATGGGAGGTTTACACAGTGGTAAACAATGGACGCGTCTTCAATTGCCTTAACAAGCTCTTGAACTTTTGTGACATCTGCCGCCACCATTTGTGTCTCTGGGGGCACATCTGCCTTTCCAGACCTGTTGACACCCCTTACCTCCTTCCCTTGCCTCACTAATTCATGAATTATGGCTGATCCCCATCCCCCCGTTGCTCCAAGTACAACATTCATAAGCATACCATTCCTAGATCGTATAAAAGAATTGCGAACAAACATTCGCAAATGCGAACAAACATTCCCATTTAGTTGCCATCATTCCATTTTCTGTCTTTACACTTAAGTATTGGCTTGTCTAGTGCAAATTGTGGCTAAATACACGATTGACCATATCATTGATGCAGGAATACGTGCCTATGCAAAGTACGGTGAGGACTTTACAATGGCAAATGTGGCAGATGAATTGGGCACCAAGCCTTCTTCGCTTTACAGGCATGTCCAAAACAAGCGTGAGCTTTACTTTGCAATGCTTATCCGGGAATTTGATCGCCTTAACGAAAAAATCGAGGAATATGCATTCACAAACAAGGATCCAAAAGAGATTCTTAAATTTGCAGGCTCTCTTATCTTTGAGATTGGAAGAAATGACTTCCAACTATTCAAGCTAATGTTTCTCTCCCGTCCCCCTCCAAGCAATGCATCACCTGGCTTGTTTGAACAGCAGTGCCATCCGCAAACCATCCATAATATCTTGGCACTGGTTAAAAGGATTAATCCAACTTCTGATGCCACTTTTGCCGCATATTCACTGATGTCTCTTGTCATTGGCGGTGCCATCCTCACTTCTGAACTGTATAACCCTTTGAATGCTGGGATTCTCTCAAAATCAGAGTACAGCCGTTTCCATCATTATCTCCTTCAACTCTCGGAACGATTGCTGGATTTGTAAGCCTTATCTGAATATTGACATTTTTTCTGTCTGTTTGCAAAACGTATCTGGCAAATTCTTCAATGTTTGCATCGGTATGCCTCACAAGGATGGTTTCTATCTATTATCCTTTTTCCCGTTCAGGATCTTCGAATCCCCATAATGTTCTTGACTTCAAGAACCATTGCGGTATATTCTTCATTTTTTTCTGGAGAGTGCCATGATGAATTTCCTCTCTATCTTCAACGGCAATTGAAAGGGTGCATGAAGCCTTTTTGAATCAACCATGTCGGATACATAATCCAAATGCACAACGTTGAAATTTTGTTCAAGCCGGCTCTTCACTTCCTCTGTTGTCCTAAGGTTGATATTCCCGACAATGCCTTTTTCACCATGATGTACCTTTCTCGTTTCCCAATATTGGTCTCCTTTTGCATAATCGACAAAGAGAAATGGCCCATCCTTAACAAGAACCCTTGCAACCTCCGCAAAGAACGGTCTCAAGTCTGGATAGTCCGAAAGGCAAAAGAATATCGAGACCGCACCTATGCTCGCATCCCTCAAAGGCAAGCCTGACGTTGTTGCCAAAACCCTATGTGCCCCATCAACTTGATATCTTTGCAACATGGCTCTTGATATGTCTATTCCAACAATGGAAATGGGATTGAAATGATCTTTCAACCTTTTGACAACATACCCCGTGCCTGTTCCCATGTCTGCCCAAACCTTGCCAGAAAATAACCGCTTAAATCCCTTTGCCTCCTCAATTGCCTTTTCCCTTGTCCCCCCCTTGAGAAATTTTTCTGCCCTGTCTTGGTCCTGCCAATACATGAAAAGGGACTTGATGTCTCCCGTAAATATTTCTGGCATCATTTTTTACCTGATCAAGGCCGATTATATGGATGATGCTTTTTTTATGGCTGTTGGGCAGTATTCTCCCATCTTTTGTGCATTTGACAAACAACAAATCTCCATTCCCTAATAGACACATTTTTTTGTTAAGGCATGAAGATTCACTTGAGCAATACTGCTGTTCGGTAGGTATTTAAAGCAGGTGCGTCACGTGTGATAAATCAAAATTTGATTCCTGAAACTTATTTTCAAGCCTTCAGGATGCAGATTTGTCCGCAGTTAAGGTTACAATAGAGGTTTCTAGAGTATCTAGATTGAAAGAGTAGGATGAATCCAGAACAAAAAGCACAAATGTTAAGTTACAATAGAGGTTTCTAGAGTATCTAGATTGAAAGTTTTTCTAATGCTTTGGTATCAGTCTTATTCTTTAAAAGGTTACAATAGAGGTTTCTAGAGTATCTAGATTGAAAGACCTTTATATTTTAGCAATACCCCTTCTCTTTCCATACGGTTACAATAGAGGTTTCTAGAGTATCTAGATTCTGTCTCTTATACACATCTC
>WAKA01000079.1 GCA_015523565.1 Candidatus Heimdallarchaeota archaeon
AAGCTTCACAAAAAATTTTCACACAAGAAATTAAAAGTGCTAAGCAATAATATAATTAATTTCTACTGAAGAAATACCTACACCTTGGATTAAAACTTTAGAAAATGTACGCAAAACCACTTTGAAATATAAAGAACAAATCCCACTAAAGTTTTTAGAACAAAGGGCAACAAATGAACCAAATGACCCTATGATTATTTTTCCAAAAGGGAAAACTCTCAGTTATAGTGAAGTTTTTCAAGCAGTAAAGTCATTTCATGGAGGTCTTCGAAAGCTGGGAATAAAAAAAGGAGATAGGGTCGCTTTAATGCTTCCTAACTCTCCACATTATATCATTGCTCACTTTGCAGTTGCTTCACTTGGTGCTATTGTTGTCCAAACAAACCCACTGTATACCCATCGAGAGTTAAAACATCAAATGTCTGATTCTGGTGCAAAAGCAATAATTACATTAACTCTATTTCAAGAAAAAGTTAATAATGTAATGAAAGAGACTGATCTTGAAATTGTAATCTGCGCAAATATTTCTGATTATCTAACCCCCCTGAGCGCATTTCTTGGAAAACTACTCAAAAAAGTCCAAGACCCTAAAATGCAACCTTTGCCAAATAACTATCTGTTCAAAGACGTTTTAACAATGGATCCTAGTGGATACAAGGAAGAAAGAATTGATCTTGATGATTTGGCTGTATTGCAATATACTGGTGGAACAACTGGACTTTCAAAAGGTGCTGCCCTAACTCATAAAAACATTAGCTATAATGCACAGCAAACTCGTGAAGTTGTTCATAATGTGCCCGAAAAAAAAGGTAGTATTTTGGTTGCTTTACCACTGTTTCATAGTTTTGGATTTACTGTGGGCTTAGGGCTTTCTCTTCAATTGGGTGTTCCTATGGTTTTGGTACCTCGATTTGACGCAGGTCTTGTTTTAAAATTAATTGAAAAACATAAAATTACCTTCTTTCCAGCAGTTCCTACAATGATTGTTGCAATTTTAAATCATGAAAAAGCTCCTTCAACTGACCTTTCATCACTTATTGCAGTAATTTCTGGAGGAGCTCCACTTCCTCTGAAAGTTGCAAAACAGTTCAAAGAGGTGACTGGAGGTGATCTTGTTGAAGGCTATGGTCTTTCAGAAGCTAGTCCTGTTACCCACGCTAATCCAATTGGTAGTGACAAAATCAAACCAAAAATTGGTTCAATAGGTCTTCCTGTTCCTGATACATTTATGAAAATCGTTGATTCAGAAGACGGAAAAACCCTGGTACCAATTGGAGAAATTGGTGAACTATGCATAAAAGGACCTCAAGTTATGAAGGAATATTGGAATAAACCTGATGAAACTGCAAAAACCCTAATCGACGGCTGGTTACATACTGGCGATATTGCAAAAATGGATGATGAAGGCTTTGCATATATTGTAGACAGAAAGAAAGACCTTATCATTGTTTCTGGATATAATGTAATTCCAAGGGAAGTTGAAGAAGTCCTATATGAACATCCCAAAATTTTAGAAGCTGCTGTAGCAGGCATCAACGATCCTGTAAAAGGTGAAATTGTTGCGGCATGGGTGGTTTTAAAAGAAGGAGAAACAATGACAGAAGACGAAGTTATTGCTTATTGCAAAGAAAATTTGGCACCCTATAAAGTTCCAAAAAAGGTTACTTTTCGTGATGAACTGCCCAAATCAATGATTGGAAAGATACTCCGCAAAAAACTTGTTGAAGGAGAATAATCAACATCTTCCTTAAATTTCCATAACTTTGGTTATTTGGAGTATAATCTATAAATCCTATTGCTTTTTTAATTTGATTACTTTCTTTCATTTTTTCTTTAGTTTACTTTTAAATATCTCCTCAGAAAAAGTTTAAGTATCGTAATAGGAATGTTTGAATACCGGATTTCTATCCGAGGCAGTGACAAAAATGAGCAAACAATTAAGTGCTGAAGAAGTAATAAATAAAATTGTAGAACATACAGGAAAAACTTATGAAGAAGTTAAAGATTTGGTTGCAAAGACAAGGGAAAGTCTAAATAATTTTGTAAATGAGCAAGGTGCAGCGTATCTACTTGCAAACAATTTAGAAGTTCCTCTTACAGACAATTCTGTCAAGCCAAGCAATATAATCCAAATTAAAGATATTGTTGAGGGGATGGGTCCTATCTCGTTGTTTGCACGGATTGGAAAAATCTATAGGACAAAGCATTTTATGCGTAAAGATAATACTCCTGGTCAATTAAAGCGAATTGAGTTGATTGATAAAACAGGAAAGATCTATGCTACCCTTTGGAATGAAAAAACAAAATTAGTTGACGAATTAAACTTATCCCCTGGAAGAATTGTCAGAATTGCAAATGCAGAACCCCGCATGGGCTTAAATAACGAAATTGAGTTGAATTTAGGTTCACGTTCAACAATCGATACAAATACAATTGGTATTGATGAAACAGATTTTCCAGAAGTTGAAAAAGAAGTTGTCCTTCCTATTAATCAAATTCCTGATGAAAGTTTAAATGTATCTATCGTTGGGAAAATAGTAGAAAGGCAAGGGATTAGAGAATTCGAAAGGCAAGATGGAAGCAAAGGTCGAGTGACAAGCTTGAAAATAATGGATACAACTGGAAGAATCCGGGTGTCTTTTTGGGATGATGATGTTTCACTTGCTCTTTCTTTTGACGAAGGGCAAGTTGTAAAATTAACTTCATTAAAATCCCATATCAATAAAAATGGATTTAAAGAATTAACATTTCAATCATTTTCCAGAATTTTTCCATATTCTTCAAACGAACTAGAGGCTTTACCCATAGAAGCCATAAATGAAGCTCCTTTTTTATCTGTCAACCAAATTGATGAAACTGTAAGGAATGTGTCCATTATTGGTAAGGTTGTAGGAATTAACAAAAGAATTTCTTTTATGTCTGAAAAAGGTGATGGCAGTCTCCAATCCATTATCATTGCAGATCCGACTGGAATGATCAATGTTAATTTCTGGAATGAATCTATTGAAAAATTAACTGAAATTCATCCTGACGATATTGTAAAAATCACCAACGCTTATACTCGATATAGTGATTACTCCCAAAAAATTGAACTCAATTTTGGAAAATTCTCTGAAATTGAAATTAATCCTCCTGAAACACTTAATGATGATATTACAGTACCTTATGTAAAGTTCGAGGATATTGCAGACCGTATGCCTAGCGTTTTTATTAAACTGAAAATCATGAGTGAAGGGGAAGAAAGAACAACAATCAGAAAAGTAGATAATACTGAGGCAAAAGTAATTAATTTCCAAGTAATTGACGAGAATGGTGAATTTGGAAGACTTGCCGCTTGGGATGATGATATTGAATTGCTTAAAGATTTAGGGGTTGATGATACCATTGAAATAAGGATGGGGCGGGCAAAGCGAGACGATTATGGTGTTTCAATTACTATTGGGAGAAATTCAAAAGTTCTTAAAATAAATAACTTTGATGATTCAAACACCTTGTTGCAAACAGCAGATAAGCTTCCTCAATCCAATTTTTATGAAAAAGTGGAGTTGGATAAAATTCAGCAAGGAATGAATGTATATATTGAAGGATTAATTGTCAAAATATTTCAAAAAGTCGTATTTTATGATTCTTGCTTGATGTGTTCGAGAAAAGTTACCAACGAAACTGGTGAATGGATTTGCAGAGAACATGGTTCCATTGAAAAACCAAGAAAAAGAATGATTGTAACTGTTACATTGGATGATAATAGCTCAATTACAATGAAAGCAAAGTTTTTTGGGGAAACAGCAGAGCAATTATTTGGGATGACTTCTGACGAGGCATATGAAATCAATGAACGGATTGGAGAAGAAAATGCTGTTGTTGAGCAAGTTAAAGATAAAATTCTTTTAAAGCCATTGTGGATAAAAGGTAAAGCAAAAGAAGATCAAATAAGCGATGAAATTGTATTGGATATTTCAAAATTTGGATGGCTCGACCCTCATAAAAAAACGGACGAAATTTTAAGCAGATATCAGGGGTTATAATATATTTCCCTAAGGAAATGATAATACTTTCTGATTAGCTCTGAATTTGATATTTCAATTGTATTGAACACAAAATGCTTTTCATATTTACACGATTTCTTTTTTGAAAGTAATGAAACTATTGATGGAATGTCTATTATATTCTTTGAATAATCTGAAAGAGTTAAATGAAAAATTCCTGGGGTCGATTGAATCCATTCTTTATCGTTGATTTTCAAATTACTGCCCTTTGCAATTAATGACCCAATTGATCTTAATGAGGGTGCTAGATATCTGAGTTTTTCTCCATTTATATATATTAGTCTTGTTTGATTTTTAATGAATAAATTGATTATTGCGTCATGATTTTTGTTGAGAGCATTACTTTTGCAGAAATACATACTTAATAATTCAAATGTTCTATTCCAAGGATATCTAATTTTTGCATTTGGATTCGCAAGTTCTTTTTTACTTGGTGGCATTGTTGAATGAG
>WAKA01000080.1 GCA_015523565.1 Candidatus Heimdallarchaeota archaeon
TCAGGATATTGTGCACCCTCTAAATGCCTATAGAATGTCATTACACCTTCCTGATTGTCTTCAGGTATGAGGAAATCCCCTTGTACCATCACAGGATAACTTTTCCGGATGTGGATCAATGACTTGTAAAAATCCCTCATGGTAGTGTTCATATTATCCCACGGGAATGTTCCCCTAGTACCTGGATCACCCAAGCCTTCCATTCCCACTTCATCACCATACCAAATCACAGGGGTTCCCGGATATGAGAATTGGAGGGTTGCTGCAACAAGAACCTTGTCCCCATTGCCATCAAGGACACTTTTCACCCGTGATCTGTCATGGTTTCCAAGATTTACCCACAATGAATAGAATGCCTCTTTTGGATAGTTCTCTTGTATTGCCCTCATCAATTCCATGTAGGTTGTATCCAAATAGTTTCCACGCATCCAATCCAATGTGTTGAACCTGAATGGCATGTTCTGGGTGCCATCATTCTGATCACCCGTAAGCCATTGTGTCGCTCGTTCCCAGATCTCACCAATTATGACCGCATCAGGGTTCGTAGCCTTGACCTTTTCCCTGATGGCCCTATTGACCAGCCTTGAATTCTGTCCGTCTTGATACATGTTGTTGACATCGAGCCTGAAGCCGTCAACCCCATAGCTCATCCAATAGTCAAAGATATTGTTTGGACCAGTCACCAATTCCTCCAAGGCGGGTGAATTTCCCTCGTATATGATGGTGGGGATGTGTTTCAATCCAAACCATGCATCATAGTCATGGTTGTAATCATAAAACTTGAACATGTTATAGTATGGCGAAATGAAATGCTCATAGGCACCCCATGTGTCTGGGTAATAATCTGTGACATTGAAGCCAGATGCCCTGTCAAATATGTTTTGGTTTTCATATCTCTGGAAATAAACCCCCTGTGCCGAAGCATGGTTGATGACTGTATCGTAGATGATTTTGATGCCATTGTTTTCCAATGTCTGCGAGAAATTGCTGAAGAATTGCATGCTCAATGTCCTGTTGTTGATTGGTCTGCCATTTTCACGTCCCGCAAGGACACCATAATATGAGTCCAATACCCTATAGTCATCCACGGAATATCCATGATTGTCTGGAGCCTCTGTAAAGGGGTTGAACCAAATGAAATCAATTCCAAGATCCTTAAGGTAGTCCAACTTGTCCATGACTCCTTGTAGATCTCCCCCAAAATAGTCATAGCCACCTTGTGGCTCTTCATTCCAGTTCTCGTGCTTGTAAGCGTAAATCCTCTGTTCATCTTCAGCATCCTTGATTCCATTTCCATTGGAATCCCATTCATACCAGACAACATCACCACTTGACCCGTTTCCAACAGGGTCATTTGAAGGGTCTCCATTATAGAACCTGTCAATAAAAATCTGATAGCCGACTGCTTTCTTGTGCCACTCTGGTGTCTCGAATGTGGGTTCATAGAAGACTATTGCATAATCCCCGTCTGATTGGTGGGTGTCTGTCATGTGCCCCACTCCACCCGTTTGATAAACCCTATTGTCTTCAAATTGTGATTTCACAATGTCATCATTGTAATAGTCTGTATCTGATCCGTCTGTTATGACGAATGCATAGTAAAAATCCGAAGGTTCAGTTGGACTGCTCAAAGTAACTTCCCAATAATCATAAGTATCATCGGAAGACGTGATAGCCATGTCTACATAGTTGTCTGTTCTTTGGACATTGTCCCAATATTTCAGTTGAACTTGCGTGACGTCATTTTTGTATGTTCTGATCCTTAAAGTCACATCGGTTCCAACAGGAACGGCACCAGTACGTTGGGTTCCCCATCCTGGACTCCGATAAAATGGATCCCTTGAATCGTGGAAAACACCATCCCATTCGACATTATTGTCTTGGCTTGCATAATGCCTGACAGGGACAAATCCTTCAGAAACAAATGAAATTGGGACTGCCAACAGCAATCCAGCCATGATCAAAAGTGTAAATGCCTTTTGCATATTCATGAAGCTCAATTCGTGAAGAAACTAACCAAATTAAACTGTATGTGCAAAAAATTGGAATATTTCCCTTTCCCTAATGTTTTTTCCGATTCTTAACCAAGATTTTTGTTCTTTTCAAAATAATTCCCATGGCAAATATTGTTGCACTAACTGAAAAGTAGGAATCATCTGCTGTTGAAGATAGTGAAGACAGGACTGTCTTACTTTGTGTTTTCTTTGTGGCTGTTGTAAATGTTATTTCGCCAATATCCATTGATGTTGCATTTGCCTTTACAATTGAGCTGTACCACACATCGACAACCAACTGAACTGATGAGGATATCCTGGCAATCATGATGTCTTTTGTCAGGTTATAGAATGTTGCCCAGTAATCCTCGGATGTCTTTGCAATATTATCTGCCTCCAAAATTTTTGGCACTAGTTCCAACCCTGTCCTGATTGCTTCCTTTGTTGCATTGTATGTGCTATCAATATATTTTGGTTGACTGGTATTGACGTTTGCAAGTATTTCATCCCAATATTTGTTGGGAAGTACAGTTTCAAATCTGGAATGGATCCCGTCGTTTCCTGTTTTCTGTCCATCGAAGTTGGACGTTGCATGAAATGGCTGGTTTGCATCCGCCAAATAATGTGAAAGTGCCCCAAAATAAAAGACAATGTCATTTCCATTTCTTTCTCTTATGGCTGTGGTCAATAGTTTTGAGAAATTGTCTGCGGCCCATGAAACCACTCCAAGACTATAGTCATTGGAAGACGATGATACATTGAGATCTTGATGCAGGATATCGGAATCATCATAATGTCGTGGACCCTCGGTTGGATCACTGTCTTTAATCTCATCTGGATATACTGAGGCATCTTTTATTTCTGCAAGATTCTGTTTGAGAAAATCCTTCCAATCATTTGGCATTATTTCAATGGCTCTTGAGGCAACTTCCTCATGAACTGAGTAGCTCCATGCTTGTGATTGCGGGAAATTCACGGTTAATATTGTTATTGCAAATATTACGACCATGGCTCGCATACTTACCTTTTCTCCTTTCCTATGTAAAACACAATGGTATAGGTCAATCCATAATTCCCAGTTTGACAAAAAAAACATGAGTCCATCCGAAATGATATATATGCTTTTTTTACCGCATGGTTATGATTAAGTCACGCATTGTGCTTTTTACACTCATAGGTCTTTTCTTGCTTTCCATTTATTCAAATAATGAAGTTCTTTCAAATCCACCAACACATTCCGTTTGGATGATGAACCTGTCGCTGATTGATGATTCAGACAAATTCCTGAATTCCACAAACGTTGTGAAATCCCCATTGGCGAATATTTCTCGAAGTGATGTTGCAAATTACAGTGCATCTATAGAATTTGATCCTATGACTTCAAACTATAATGTCTCAATGCAACTTGCCTTCCGTAATCCCACTTCCTCCAATTTGGTAATGCTTCCATTGAACCATTGGTTACTTTCCTTTACAGATGCGTTTCTCTCATCTGATGAAGAAAACGATCTTGGGAATTACCCCTCTGGCTTTGACAACATTACCTTGATCTATCACAATATTTCAGTCAATGACATTCCTGTAAATTATTCTATTGTTGAATCGCATCTTGAATTGGACTTGGAAAACGCAAGTGTTAGCATTCCTTCTGGAGGCGTTGGTTATGTCTCCATGGATTTCTCTGCCGATGTGCCGAAATCTGCCAGACGTTATGCCAAACTTACAGATGGTGGATACACCATTTATGCAATGCCCGATATCCTCCCCCTTCTTCCTGTCTACGAGAACGGTGTTTGGAGAGCAGATCCTTTTGATTTTAGGGGTGAACCATTTTATTCAGAAAGTGCTTTCTTCAATGTAAGTGTCACGACCCCCTCAGATTTTGTAATAGGTGCGACGGGACGTTTGGTCTCAGATCAAACAAGTAATGGGACTCGCACTCGTCTGTATGAGGCTTTCCCTGTCAGGGATTGGGCTCTTGTCGGTTCCTATAACTATTCTGTAGCGGAACAGGTTGTGAAACTTCCTAGCGGGAGAAACGTGAGTGTCCAGTCATTTTACCTAGACAGTGCGTTTGGTGCTGAACAACTGCGAGAGGGTGCAGATTCCTTGAAATTTTATTCCAAAATGACTGGAGTTGAATATGCCTATTCTGATTACGTACTTGCACAAGTTTTCAATGTTTTCTACGGTGGAATGGAATATCCCCAACTTGTTCTTGATGCCTCCTCTTCTGATAATGTAGTTGCCCACGAGACAGCGCACCAATGGAATTGGGTGATGATTGGTGTTGACCAACCCCATGAGACATGGCTGGATGAGGGACTTACCTCTTATTGGACAGATGAATATAGGTTTGCAAAAGGACGGATCACACGTGATCAAATTGGGAATTACTACAACAATATCTATTTTGACCGTTACGTTGAATCTCCAGATATAATCAATGAAACAATCTATGAGGCACAGGATTTTATAATCATGAGCTATGTCAAAATGCCTGCTGTTCTTCATGATTTGGAGCATTTGATTGGTGAACCTTTATTCAAGGTTATTTTACAAAATTTTTACCGTGAGAATAGGTTCGGCATCGGAAAAAGCTATGAATTGGTGGACACGTTTGCAAAAGCCTTGGGAAAGGACTGGGTTCGTGATTATTTTGACTATTTCCTCAACACCCCTGAGCTTCCCTATTACAAGAATACTGTTGACATACTGTCTGCCAATGCAACACACACCGTGATTGAGTTGAACATAACTGATTTTACGCCAAATATTCCCCAGCGAATCGATCTTGACCATACAGACAACAATGTCCGTGTTGATGCCTCCATCATGTTTGACGGCAACAAGAGCCTAATCTGGGCAGTATCCTCTCCAAAAATCGAAAGCATTTACATAGACCCTCTCCGACAAAATCTGGCATCATATAATCATCGAATATACTACCTTTCTTCCCTTTATCCCACTACCACCGAAACCACTTCAGAGGTGCAAACAAATTCAACTTCCCCTGTAACCTCTTCAAACACCACTACTGTTTCGTCAATCACGAACACCAATACCTCAACCCTTTCAGTTCCTGAAACATCCCCATCTTCCACCAAAAAAAGTTATTATCCTGTCATTGGACTGTTCGTATTGCCTTTATTCCTATTAAGGAAGAAAAAGTCCTGATCCATTTTCATTATTTTTTCCTATACATTCAGAGATTTTTTACCCGCATCAATTTTCCCACATAATGATCGAAAAATATTTAGTCTGAGAATTCCAAAAGAATTCATATTGAACCAAAATGCCATTGAAGCAGAGCCCAACATGGGGGATGTCATTTCTCAAGTTTTTGTAATTCATAAAAGTGGTGTTGTTGTTCTTTCTCGTATTTATCAAGAAAGTTGTCTCTCATCAGACCCACAGTTGATTGGCGGAATTCTATCTGCCTTGATAACCTTGATCCAATATGATACGGGAAATGGGAAGTATTGTGTTTGGGAGGCAGATGGTAAGCACAGGCTAAGGGATATCGGCATGAGCTGTTCACGTTGGTTCATCGTTTCACACATGGATTTCACTTTGGCTGTTTTGGTGCCCCATTCTTCCCCCTTAGTGAAATTAGAGCGTTATGATGCAATCCAAAAATTAAATGAGGCAATCTTAAATTCATTCGCAATCTTCTTCGAATTCGACGATTCTTTTGTGGATGGAGAGATTCAAGGGATAAAGGATTACTCTATTGAATTTGGGAATATGCTGGACAGTTTGATTTTTGAAAACCTCTATGATAACTTGGGGATAGAAATAAAATTCGAAAAGGGAGAGTTTTTTGATCTGGACAATTTAATATAATGAATAAAACAGTTTTATAATCTCCTTTTCCGCAACAAGTTTTCCATTGCTTATCCCTTTTTCAATATGGATCTGTATTCTCCTGATCAACGATCTGAAAGTCAGTTGACTTATCTTCTTTCTTGGTGTCTCAAAAAGGATAACTCGAAAATTGCCCAGTGATTTGCTGAACAACACGGCGTCCCTGAAAAATGCGGCATTGATCTCCTCATGTGTTTCCTTGATTTCTTTCACAATATCTTCGATGCTTCGCAAGAAATGATTTACCAACATTGTAATTATCTCAGTATCCTTTATGTTTTTTCCAACCTTGAAAATAATGTCTCGATTGTAATAGATCAAAAGATTGACTGTTTCTTCTTTTGTGCCTGTATTTATGAGGGTCGGTGTGTATATCAACAAATCCTCCGAACTTTTTTTAATGAAGCTATGGATCTTTTCCAGCAAGTCCGAAGAGATCAATGAGTGTCTTTCCTTTATGAAAAAATTAAGGATTTGAATTAATTCATAGTCATACCCATTTGCAAGATGCCAAATAACAAGATCTCGGCATCCATTCAGATAAGAATCACCTTTTTCGATGTTCCCCAAACGGTAATGAACCAATGCATAAAGGAATAGAATATACGTTTGCAAGAGGAGTTGTTTATACCGAACCGATAGGTTATGGAGAATTTTAAATGCAAAATCTATTTTCTTTTGAATTACCTTGAAATCCCCAGTCCCCTTTTCTTCCATCTCCTTTAATGACAGTCTAATGATATTGAAAAAGTAATTGATTATTGAGGGAACCTCATTTGCCATTGCCTGTTTCAATGTTTCATTTGCATCAAAATCCATAACTGAATTAAAAAACATGAACAGGTTATGGTAGTGCGTTTTTTGCTTCTCCATGAATCCTTGCGAAAAATGGTTATTTTGTGCTGACCCAAAAAATGCATGTCGATATTTCTTTTTTTCTATTTTGTTTGCTATCCAAATAAGATGGACAATGTTCTCCTCAATATTGTCTACTGCATAGAAGACACCTTTTCCTTTTCTTGGTTTTCCCCTTCTGATCTGTAAATGCAGGGACAATGGATTTACATCTTCCATCATTTGGAGAAACCATTCCGTATCTTTGTCTTTCCTTGAGTACAAGACAAGATTAATGCGTGAATAGTCTGCAGGTTCTATTTCATAGGGGGATGTACATATCTTGGTTCTATCACTTATATAGGGAAGTTCCTCTAATTTTTCAAAACAATCCCTGAATTTTGATTTTTCTGGAAGTATCAATATTATGTCGGGTTGTATTGCCGTTTCAATTTCTTTTGTTATTTTTCTTTTTTTCTTTGGTTTTTTCCTTTGTTTCCCCGTTTCCAGATTTTCCCTTATCCCGAAAAATCGATATGCCAATCCATCCAAGATACTTTGTTCTTCAAAATCAATTGATGTGGTTGCATTACCCTCTTCACTCAGCCATTTAATGGCTTCTTTGGCGAACCCGATCAATCTAATCTCCATTATTTTCGAAGGATGACTTGAAAGTAATGTGAAAACGTAATTGTTTATGTAATACACTAATATCCTTCCTGAACTGAACCATACGTCTTCCAATCTTTCATTTTTTTGGTAGATCTCTTTAATTAGGTCGGACAATGCAATCATAAAGGTTCCCAGCAACAGTGGCGCAGTAGTTTCATTTTTATCTAGACCATATATGTTGACTGTTTTGTGAGAAATGGAAATGGAATCCAATGGGTTATTTGGGGGTTCAATTCTATATGGATTGAAGATTAAAAGCTCCATCCAATTTGTTTGCAAGAACTTTCGAAACTGTTCTTGAAATGTTATGGAATAGATTTCTCCCTTTTCAATAAGTTTTGTTATCTCAATTGCTCTTTCCAAAAAATTAGTTGCTCCCTCTGTGGCATTCAGGGTCTCTTGTAAATAAAGAAGGTTTTTTCCATGATCCAGCAATCGCTTTGATTTGCCATCCTGTTTTTTGACTTTATGACCCCATCCTTCCAATATTGCCAAAAACCCAGCCATGGTCAATTGTGCATTCAATTCCAGATGTGCCCGCAATTCATGTACATTTACAATAAAAATGTCAATGAATGACGGCTCATTAAAAATAACTTCAACTAATAGCCTCGCCAATGCCATCCTTCCTTCAATCAACCAAAAAATTTCCTCATTGTCTGCTGGATCTGGATTTTCAATGGTGAATACGTGAATTGCCTCGTGTGTGATGAACTCAAATGCATGTATAAATTGTTTTTCGGAATCTGTTTTTTCCTTGGTCTTCTCATTGTATTGCCCAATAATAACTTTTGAAGGAAACCTTTGTTTTAAATAATTTATAAAGCCTTGATCGTTCCAAGGATTTATGGTTATGTCATTGGGGATTATCAGCTTTATATCCGCATAGTTTTGCAAATAAAATAATGCGGTAAATGGATTAATTACTGAATTAGGTTCCGTTCCAACCCTTAAAATCACAAGGCTCCACAATAAGATATCGTAATCTTATAAATAAATATAATCAACCAATTAAAATCAACCATTCGAGATATTTCCCATGAAGCCAGTGCACCCCATAAATCCTTTGAAAATTTGTTAAACGCAATCTCAACCTTTGTTTCTTTTGGAAATTCCCAATAAAACAGAGTGCTATGGAATGTTTATTGATTTAACTGTTTCTTGCAATTTTGACCCCATGATTCAATGGAGGGTCATTTATTCTCTTTTTTTTTCACCAATTTTTCTAGTGTTTCAATATATGTGGTAATCATATGTGAATCAAGAGAGACACTTTCCAAAAATTCAATGACGGATTCGATTGTAGCCTCTAATTTTTCAAACCAATTGGGGTTCATGATTATTTTTTCGTTGTTATCTATTAGGACGTAGTTTTTGACATGACGATACCCAAAACTTTTCGGTGGGACTTTTCCGACTGGATCGACATCGTTTAATATGACATGGCTGTTGTCTATGGTTTTATTGAATTTCTTTGCAAATTGCTTATTGCCTGTTCTTGGCATTCCAAATGCGGTGAAATAAGTGGGAAGATGATATTTCCTTTTGATTTCCATAGCCGCAATCGCTCCAATTCCTGCGCCCATGGAATATCCGATCACATCCATCTCTTTTACCGAATTCTTTGCGGCCATAAGTTCCTCTATTTTCCTGAACAAGAGTCCCCTTATATCAAGAAACCCTTCCAAAAAACCTGTGTGTACCTTTGGCTTGCAAATGGGTCGTCTTGTTTTTGGGTATGGGGTTAAAATGATGTTCAGGTCCGTTAACAAATCCTTTTCCGAATTTGTTCCTCTAAATACCACCACAATGGAATCAATCCCTTCAGCAATATACCCTTGGATGTCATTCTTGTCAAAAAAGTAAAACAATTCAAATCCAAGTGGTCTGATACCCTCTCCAATTTTCTTTTCATCCTTAAATGCAAGGTATGCCATTGTTGCATAGTCCCTTGCTTTTTGTACCGAAAAGTCTTTCATTCTAGTTAAATTCCCTCTTTTCCCAATTTAAAGATTTCAGATTCACGATCAAAATCCAAAATATTTTTTGGCCAATTCATCAATTTGATTCATTACTTCCAACGGAATTGAATTGTATGTCTCAATGTTTGCCTCTTTAAAAATTTCTTTTGTATATGTGGCGAACTCTTTAAGGGCAACTTTGTCCCTGAATTCCTTATGTGTTGTAAACAATATGAATGTAAATTGATCTAACGGGTAGACATAAATAGCCCCTTTTTTGAAGTAAATTCTTTCTAGAATTTCCTTATCCCCAAATTCATTGACAAGGGTCATTAATGCAGTGACAAAGTTTCCAAGCAATATTGGTAATTCTGGATTTCCACCTTTCAAGTTTGATCTGCTATAAATGGTTAGCATATTGGTTGTAATGCTAATAGCATGTTTCAGCTTATTCGATGGTAAAGTTTCAGCACCAAAAAATGGTTCCTTCAGCCATATTAGTTCTTCAACAGGGATGTTCAACAGCGTTTCAAGTGTAAAGATAAAATCTTTCTCTGCATTTTCCACTTGGAATTCTTCTATTAAGGAAAGATAAAAGAAACCAATGGTGTCAAAAATGCTGATAATGTCAATTTCCTTATTGTTCTTTTGGAACCATTGTTTCATTTGATCAGCCGCCAAGAATGTCCCTTCTGCATTTTTCCGGTCCCCTATGGAATGGAAAATCAAGGATCTCAAGTAAAGGGAAAACATCATCAAGACTTTTTGATTGAAATATGTCCCTATCAGTTCCATTTGGTTTATTGCATTGAAAATTGTTTTCAGGTATTGGATGTTCTTTTTCTTATAGACCCCTTTTTGATAAAGCAATTTCGCCGCCAACCCGATTATTGCTTTCAATCCCACAATATATTCAATCAACAAATTCCCAAACTGTCTTTTTTTCTTTGCCTCATTCAATCCCATTACCAATTCCAAAAAATTCGCGTCAATCAAGGATTCTAGGTATTCTTCCAATGCCTCTTGTTCAACACCATTCCTGATTCTTTGCAGTTGAACTTTTTTCAGCAAAAAGTTTTCTACCATTGTTGACTGTGTGTAATGCAATAGATAATTGTTATGCAATTCATTCATCTTTTTGAGAATGCTTCCCCACCCATCATTAATTGTGAAAAATCCATGGATAAGACCGTCCTCTTCCATATTCAAAACGGTGGGCTTTATTCCCTCGTCCACATTGATCAAAAACCTGTATCTGTCAGGATATCTTTGTTTTATATGATCCATCAGTAAGATTATATTTGCAATCCAATCTTCCTCCCAGTCCCTCATATCTGCTAAGACACAAAAAGACGTTCCTTTTCCAAGTTGGTAAGTCACATCAAAGAGGGAGGTGGTCGTGAATATTGGGAATCCCTGTAATTCAACATTTGGAACTAGGTCATGAATTTTTGCGTGAACAATAGAAAGCCTTTCTATATCTTACACCTTCCTCTTTCTAATTATTTAAATTAAGTTGTTTCATGTTAAAAAATCTTTATGGTAAATAACCCCTTGTTTTGTAGAAAAATCATGGAAATAGCTTTTAAGGTCTACATTTCCCCCACTAAGAATGAGTCCTACTTTTTTAATCTCCGTTTGATTTAATTTTCTGGCCGCGGCCAGCGGCACAGCCCCAGAAGGTTCAACAATTATTTTCATTCTTTCCCAGAGAAAACGCATTGCTTGGATTATCTCTTGTTCGGTAACTGTGATGATGTCATCGACGTATTTTGTTATGATATTGAATGTCAATGGTGAAAGGGATGTTCTTAACCCGTCTGCGATTGTCTTGGGATTGGTTTGTGGGATCAGTCTTTTTTGCTTGAAAGACTGGTATGCATCGTCTGCCATTTCTGGTTCGGCACCATAGACGTATTTGACTGTGTTGCTCAATTTTGCGTAAGCAGATGTACCACTCAGCAACCCACCACCGCCCACGGGGGCAATCACAGCGTCCAATTTTCCAACTTGTGAGATTAACTCAGACGTTGCGGTTGCCGCTCCTTCGATGACCTGTTGATTGTCATAAGGGTGGATGAGTGTATACCCATATTTTTCTATCAGTGCATTGCATGTTTCTTCCCTTGCCTTTTGTGTTGGTTCACATTCAATTACTTCTGCACCATATCCAATTGTTGCTTGTTTTTTTACGATCGGTGCGTTATTTGGCATGACTATGACTGTTTTGATTCCCAGGATTTTACCTGCCAAAGCCACCGCCTGTGCATGGTTTCCACTAGAGTGGGTGATGACCCCTGCCTTTTTTTGATGTGGGGAAAGCTGAGCCATTGCATTGAATGCCCCTCTGAACTTAAATGCACCCATTCTCTGAAAATTTTCCGCTTTTAGGTAGATTTCCATTCCCGTCTCAGCATTCAAGGTTCTTGAAGTCATCACAGGAGTCTTGTTTGCAATACCTTCCAAACGTCCTGAGGCTTCCAAAATTTTATTGAGCACATTCAAGTCTCATTCTTTCGTAATAAAACATTTTCATTCACAATAAACTTGAAATACGTCCTTTTTGACATAATATTGGTTCCATCCTTGCGTAAGATTCAATTGAACTTCTTGTTCGCCGTTATTGCAATTCTTGAACGAAAAATCAAACATCATTGTGAAATCTGCATTTGCATCTACTGTTGCGTTGAAATAAAATGGAACAGAAATATATGTCTTGTTGTAATTCTGGTAAGCACTGAATTTGTGCGTTTGCATAAGTTTTGTGTAATCCTGGGTTGAAAAAGGAGATGATTGGAATATAGACGACAGGTTTACGTTTTTTCCAAAAGCAAGTATCTTCAGGTAACTGCTTCCGTTGATTACTTCTACATCCAACACCAAATCTTCATTTCCCCCAAACTTATCGGGATCATTAAGGTCCATTTCCACAAATGATGGGGTGATTTGGTCATTCATGAGGATGAATGGGATATAAAGGCCAAATGATTGGCTTGTAGGCAGTGTAATCTGGATTTTTGTCTCCTCCCGATATGTAGGCCTGATATGGATGAGAATGGCAGAGGCAATCATTGGACCAAATATGATGGCAACAATAAGAAATGCGATAATCGCGGCTTTCTTCATGTCTTTTTCTTGACTTTCCATTGACAACCAATATTTGTCACGAATTTTAATGCAACGATAAGTCTTATGATAGAATGGTTTACATATCCCTGTTTCTAAACAAATAAGATGGGATTGAAGGAAATTGCAGAATTTTTTGATATTGACAACCTTGCTTACGTATCTGTCGGTGTCTCTCCCAAATCATGTGGTGGGGGGGATGAATTCAAATATTTTGCCCTTGTGGGAGATAAATTCCTTGATTTGGTTATCATTGAAAAAATGGGGGAGAAGGGTGTTCTGAATACAGGGGAAATCACCCAACATATTGCCCGTTTAGTAAATGCCAAAACCCTCTCGCAGTTCGGCAGTGAATTGGGTATACCTTCTGTCATGACACCCGTGGATCCAAAACATAAGATCCACCCAAATGAGGTCAAAGAGGCAGTTGAGGCATTATTGGGGGTTTCTTATTTAACCAACGGATATGAACGGGGCTATCGTATAGCAATAAAGATTTTGGAGAATTTGGAAAACCTGAAATCAATACCAAATTACAAAAGTTTGGTCAACCAGTTGCTCCAAAAGAATGGATTCAAACCAGTCAAATATGTCACACATAAAATCCGTGGGGCTTCGCATAACCCTGTCTTTGTTTCGACGGCGATTGCACATGTCAATGGGAAAAAGTATACGGCAGAGGGCAAGGAGGCAAACAAGAAGAAAGAGGCAGAAAAATCAGCCGCAGAGCACCTGTTCAAAATTCTTTCATCTATTCTAGAGGTACATTCAACATCTTAAGGATAAATGTGTATATGAATGCAAGTTCTCTTAAGTAGTCGTATCTTCCAGAAGCACCTGAGTGTCCTGCACCCATGTTGGTCTTCAACAACAGGATGTTGTTGTCTGTTTTCAAATCCCGAAGCTTTGCCACCCATTTTGCAGGTTCCCAATAATGAACCCTTGGATCATTCAGACCTGCGGTTACCAACATTGCCGGATAATCTTGTGGCTTGACATTGTCATATGGAGAATAGGAAAGAATATATTCAAAATATTCCCTGTCTTTTGGATTTCCCCATTCCTTGTATTCAAAGGTGGTCAAGGGGATGGTCTCGTCCAACATGGTATTAATCACATCAACAAAAGGAACCCTTGCAACAACAACTTTGAACAAGTCAGGTCGCATGTTCACCACGGCACCCATAAGTAAGCCTCCAGCAGACCCTCCCATAATTGCCAACCTGTCCTTGTTCGTGTATTTCTTTTCAATCAAATGCTCTGCAACACTAATGAAGTCTGTAAATGTATTCTTTTTCTTAAGGAGCTTTCCATCCAAGTACCATGGCTTCCCCATTTCCCCACCCCCTCTAATGTGGGCTATAGCGTAAACCATTCCCCTTTCCAGAAAACTGATCGATGTTGAGCTAAAGCTTGGATCAATGCTTGCCCCATAGGATCCATATCCATAAAGCAGTGCAGGTGCCGTACCATCCAATGCCACACCCTTTTTATATGCTATGGATATTGGGATTTTTGTGCCATCTTTTGCAGTGGCATAATCCCTTACTGTCACATAGTCCTCGGGATTGAACCCCTTCACTTCTTCCTGTTTTCTCTTGACAAGTTCTCTCTTGAAAACCTCATAATCATACGTTATCGGAGGTGTTACTGGGGATGAAAAACTGAATCTCAAATAATTTGTCTCATAGTTGGGATTGAATGAAAAGCCCAAGGAATAGATCTCTTCAGGGAAATCAATATCGTGCATGGTTTTGGCTTTCACGTCATAAATGGAAATACCCAAAAATCCACCATGGCGTTTATAAATCGCCAAAAAGTCCTTGAATGCCTCTACATCTATAATCCGGACTTCTGGGTTATGGGCAATAAATTCTTTCCAAGCATCCCTTGAAATATTGTCTTCAGGTGTTTTCATGATTCTGAAGTTGACTGCGTCTTCATTGGTTACAATATAGAAATCTTGTTCATGATGCGTGACAAAATACTCAATCCCTTCCTTTCTTGGTGCAAAAACTTTCATCCCTTCCAATAAAGGTTGCTTGTCCATTTCTCCTTTTGCTGCCAACGGGGCAAACCATGTTTCGGTTGTATCACTTGAAAGGCTTGATATAATCAGATATTTTCTGCTTCTTGATTTATCAAAGCTGACAAAAAATTGTTTGTCGTCTTCCTTGTAAATTATGGGGTCGTTATCACTATTTTGACCCAAAGTATGTTGTTTGACGGCATAGGGTCTGTGTATGTCGTCAAGTATTGAATAGAAAAATGCTGTGCCATTATTGTCCCAGATGACACTTCCTGCAACTTCTTTTATTTCTGCAAGAACCTTTCCACTTTCTATTTCCTTGACGAAAAGGTCATATTTCTCATAACCGTTTGTATCTATTGAGTATGCCATTTTGGTATGGTCTGGACTAACTTTCAGGGCACCCAGATGAAAATAATCCTTACCTTCCGCATATTTGTTCTCATCAAAAAATATCTCTTCGGGTGCATCCATGGACCCCTTTTTTCTGCAATGGATGGCATAGTTCTTCCCCTTCTCTGTTCTGTGATAGTAGTAATATTCATCAATCTTGACGGGAACGCTTTGATCTGTCTCTTTTATCCTGCTTTTCATTTCCTCAAAAAGTTTCTGCTGGAATTCCTCCGTTTCCTTCATGAATTCCTCAGTGTACTTGTTTTCAGCTTCCAAATATTTGAGAACGTCTTCGTTTTCTTTGTCCCTTAACCAGAAATAAGGGTCTTCTAGTTTCCTCCCATGAATCTCCAGTATCCTCGGAATTTTCTTTGCTTTTGGAGCTCTACTGACCATAACATTCTGGAATTCGCCCATTATTTTTCTATTGTGGAAATGACCAAGACCAGTGGTCTTATTGATCCATTTTTTAGGACGACACCCTTATTAATACCCTTTCTAAAGTTCAAAGTACCATGAGCCTTCCAATGAGTCTTTATCTGAGAAGACTTCAAATCATCTCAGAGGATGGGTTAACATTATTCGTCCATCCAGATTCCTTCTCCAAGAATCCCCAACTCATTTCAGGAATGCTTTCCGCTCTTTTTCTTTTCATAAAGGAGGAATATGGTGGCAATGTCAAGTCAATCATGCTCTCAGACAGGAAAATCAATTTTGTGAGATATGGGAGTTACTTGGTGATTCTAGAGATGGAATCCTTTGTGGATGATGGATGTGCCAATGTTTTTTTCACATACCTGCTGGATTTATTGACGCCTGTATTTGAAAAGGCAGGTTCAAATTATAATCTGGCCATTTCTCTTTTGGAAGGTCTGTCACTCCCACAAATATTTGATGCCAACCGTCAATTGGAAATCCTTGAGAAACATGATATCCCCCAACCTTTGTCAAATTGCTACCTGTTTTTAAGGAAAGGATCTGACAAACTTGTCCACCAAGGGGAAATTCCCCCTTCAAAAACCCGTTTAATTCAGCGGGAAGTAAGTGACTCTTCGGATGCAATGCTGTCTTATCATACCACTATTTTTTGCGATGATAGAACCGATTTGGTTGTCATGCATGACCTTCTTCCTGTTCATGATTTTGAAATGATTTTGTGTGTTCCTGAATCGCTTGAACAGATGCTGGTCAATATTTCCAACGGCATCCATTCCATGCTCTCAAACATTTTGGATCTCTATCCCAACATGGATGTTTCAAAATTAATGGAATATCTTGTCTCATTGCGGCTTCCTTCACAGATTGTCCATAAGCATGAGCCAAAAAAATCCTTTGACCTTCCAAAATCATTCTCCAACCCCATAAAACTTTCAACATTGGCAATGGAACTTTTAGAGAACTCACTTCCAGTTTTCACAGAAAAATTGCTGTTGGGCGAGAAAATCTGCATTGTCGGAAGCGAGCTCTCCTGCTTTGCAGTAAATGTCCTCATCCAAGAATTGGTTGAACATCAGCCAATCAATATTGGCACTTACTCAGTGACTGAACTCCCTCCCTCATCCCAAGTGGTTTTTTGCAGTCCTAGACTTTCTGACTCTGCCAAAGACCAAGGTTATTTTGTTATTGCCATTGGTTCTCCTAGAAGAGGAAAAAACATCTTTGCAGACATTTATTCAAGACTTTCCATTTTGGATCCCGAAAATCGGCTAATACAATACCTTGAAAAAGTAAAGAATATTCACCATCTCTATGGGGATCTCCTTTTTTGTCTTTTAGGGGAATTTGACCAGACAGTTGCCAAAAGGAGATTTCGGAAATTGAAGGAGAGGATGGGCAGTAAGACCTTCTCATTCTGCAAATCTATGATTCTTCGCAAACACCCTCAACTGGAGGAACACCTGCAAAGTTTTCTCAAATAAGAATTCCATTATACATTATTGGACAAAATTGTCCTGTTTCTGTTACACTATAATGAAGACATCAGGAATTTTTTCTTGCCATTCCCTTTTGAAAATATAGGAAATTCGTTTTTCTTGCCTCCCCATTGTGTCTGTTTTATAATGATGTCCCAATTTTTGAAATCCAATCTTTTCATATACATGTTGGGCCCTTTTGTTTACCGCCTGTGTTTCCAGCCAGACGGAATTCGTCTCTGTTAAGGCAAAAACAGCAAAAAGGTACATTTGAGTGGCTACTGTTCCAATTCCCATTTCCAGCATGTCGGGTCGCAATGCAATGCCAAAAATCAGCTCATCCCCATTTTCTGGAACCATTGTGGAAATTCTCCCGACAATGAGGTCTTCCTTTCTTCCTTTGAAAAGAAACGATCTGGGGGCTCTTTTCATTTGCGGTGGATTTCCCATTTCCCATCTCTTCATAACCGATTTGATGTCCTGCTTTTCCAGCAGTTCCCTTTTTGCAAAGAGGGAAAACCAAAAATTGTTTTCACGACTATTGCTTAGATACCAATATCGCCTTTCCTGTTCAGTCCTATAATTGAAATTTGCCCAAAGTAACTTTTTTTCATTGTAGCTTGGCCATTCTGAAACCTGTTTAAGGTCGTTCAATTCCATTAGTCTCATGTACAGACTCTTATCTCTAACAGCAATTGTTCGGTTTTCAAAACAGGATTTCATTTGGGAAACTTACCATGTCCTTCTTCCTTTTCACACTATTTTAATTTTCAGCATTTCCTAGATTATGCAGGTATCCAAACAGTATATGATTTTGGTGGTGCCCATATCTCCACCCATCCATCTCCATTTGCCCATTCATCATAAGCCCTTCCTGTAGCATCAACCAATCTTTGATTTGTCCATTTGGTCTGAACCCATTGTCCTTTCCATGTATCTCCATCATTCATCATCAAAATAACCCCAGGTTGAGATCCATATCCATTCCTTTGCATGATATATAGGTCATTGTCTGCATACAAGACGGATGTGGTTCCTCCAGCATATCCGCTTCGGATACTGATCAAGAGGTTGATTGCGTCTTTGAATCCCCAATCAAAATAATCTCTCCAAAAGACAGTGGGATAGCCTTCACTTAATAGAATGTATGCATATGCCATCTCCTTCATGGTGAAAATTTCATTTGTGTCGTGGTTGGCAACAAATGTGGTTGCATGGAACGGGTCTGTCCCTGCCAATCCAGCATTTGCCAGATTCCTCATGTCAAAATAGCCACCACCTTCACTCATGTCCCTAAGGGTATAGTAAAGAGGGAAATCAAAGGCGGATGCCCTGTAATTTGTTGATGCAATCCATCCAGTCAATGTATTGATATTGGTGTCCCAATACTCCCCAACGCCATAGCCCCCTACATTGGCCAACCAATCTCCGACCATCCATCCATGGTAGCCTTTTACATAATCAAATCTCCAATCAGTGAAACCAATGTCGTCTCGAAGCCAAATCCCCCAATCAATAAGCTGTTGCCTTACATAGGGATTTGCATGTGCCAAATCGGGATATCCTCCAAACGTTCCTTCATCCGCCCATTCATACGTTGATGGATGGAAATCATTATAGCCCCTAAGGAACTTTCCACTGGCCACTCCACTGAAGTCTGTCCAAGTATATGAGTTTGTATTAGGGTTCCATTGGGAGGCTCCGCCAGAATTATGATTGATGACAATGTCTGCGGTTACATGAAGCCCATATGACTTTGCAGAATTGATAAGTGATATCAACTGGGACTTTGTACCAAATCTTGTTGGTATACTCCCCATTTGATTGTATTCTCCCAAATCATAGTAATCGTATGGGTCGTAACCCATAGAATATCTCCCATTCATGGTCTTTGAAGGGGGTGGGAGCCAAATGTTGTCAAATCCAGCCGCGGCGATTTCTGGAATCTTTGCGCTGACATTTACATACCAATCGAGTGGAACATCCCAGTAAAATGCCTGGAGCATGACTCCAGAACCCAATGGTCGCAGTGTATAGCCGTCTACAGGTAACACAGGCTTGTTTTCAATTTTTTGTGTCTCCTAGGGATTTACTTGAACATATGTGTTCGCCACAGGGGATACCAAAATGAATGAAATAATCAGGAAACCAATCTTCTCTCGTTTCATGACAATCACGGGGATAAAGCAAATAGTTGGATTCATATTGGCTTATTAGTTTTTTGTGCAATATCCAGAAAATCGAAAAACAGTTGGATGTTTTTCGGGAAAAACCTCCGAATTTAGGAAAAAAAAGAAGGCTAATCTGTAAGAAAGCGTCCGCCAATCTCAATTTAATTTAAAAAGATTAGCCTTCTTTTTGGATCCTTTCGAACCACCACCAACTTGGGTTATGATTAATGAAATATCTATTCCACACTATAAAAGATTAACTGTGATGGCGGTTGAACCATTTTTTTCCGAAAAACCCATGCAAAAAAACATTGTTGAATCTTGTTTTGTATATTTCAAAATCAAGCATAATGAAAACAACAGTTTTAATTAAACAAAGTTTGTTTTCAGAATTCTTTCTGTTTCCATAACTCTTTCAATGACGATTTATATCATGCGCGACTTGTTCTAGTTATGGGAAAATGCCTTGCCTGTTTCCGAAAAACAGGGGATAAACAACCAGGCTACTGTACATACTGTTTCTTGCCAGTTCCTTTTCAGGAAAATGTTCCAAACAAGAATGGCTACGAAAAAAGGAGAAAATTTCGAGATGTATTTGCCAACAAGATCATGCAAAATGATCCAGATGCAGTAGGCTTCCTATATGCCGCAGGATTGGATCGAATGGATCTTGCAAGCGCAGCAGTGGCACTGAGTGCAATCGGAATGGAAAAAATGCATTTCCTGAGTTCCGAATACAATTGGGATGAGGCAGAAAAGCTGGTCGATTTCGGGTTTGCTTTGGCAACCCAAACAAACCAGGATTGGGCAATACGAAAAACAACCCTTCGTCTTGCCCAACAGGAAATTCGTGCAGGATACTGGAATGAGGCAGAGAATCATTTGAGACAATTGTTCAAAAATGATCTGGGGCTGGACTTAGATAGCTATGGTCCTCCTGAACGCTTGGCAGATATCTTTGATAATCTTGAGATCGCCGCAACATTCAACCTGCTTAATGGGTTTTTGAACAAAGTTCCTGTGGCAGATGTGGGAAAGGCAGTAGACCATATGTATGATCTTATGGAAGAACAGGTAAATCAATTGATTGTTGCAAAGGAAAGAAAATCATTTTATATGGGATTGCATGATTCTGCATTCAAATATCCTCGAATCGATCGGCTTGTCTCCATTCAATTCCTGATCGTCCAAGAAAAAATCGTTCGTTCACGTGAACATTTCTCTGACGAGGTAATTCATGAACTGCATAAACTTGGAAAGTTTGTCATCCTTCTTGGTGAAATCTCACCAACCGATGACCCGACTTTCTTTGCAGCTGGCTTACGGGATTATATTCAACTGTTTGAAGGAATCATGTGGTATCCCGAAGCCCTTCATGACAATGATCTTGATTTGACTCAACGGACTATTCTTCAAGGGCATGCCATTGTCCTCCAATGGAAAGACCTTCTCCCCCCTCAATATTGGTTGCCGTTGCATCCCTCACGGTTCATGGAGATATTCTATAGAAACATGAAATGGACCAAGATTCTTGATCCAAGTCGTTTCATAGACAAATGGTTTGCACAATTGCCAAAGGAACTCAAATCATATGGGGAATACATGGTCGCAGAGAGCCAAATTCGTTCCGGACGGATCGAAGAGGGATTAAATCTTCTCAAGTCAATCCTTTCAAAAGAGGATTGCCCAGATTTGCTTCGGCAGATGGTTGAAGAGCTTATGCAAACTGCAATCCTTGAAGCGGATGGAATATTTCTTGACCAGCCCTATCAAAAAAGAGTTGACGGGACTGAAGTTACCCTGTCGATTGCAAAGGGAATGGCGACAGATGACCTGACAATAAAATTGGAAGCCCTTGGTGGGGAATTTGAAGTTCCTGAATTTGACCGGCTCATGCGACTGCCATTGAAAGAAGAAGAGGAGGTAATGCCCAAGCATATCTCAATCGCAGGGGAAATTCTTGAGGCAATTGTCTATAATACTCCAAATAGCCCAAACCAGACGCTTAACCAGAGCATATTCACTGTCGGCACATGGTATTACCGTGATGTTCATTGGCAAACACCATTCACAAACTATTCCAAGCAATATGACGGGATACGCAATGATGTCTTGCTGTTTAGGTTATGGAAGGATGGCAAGGAACTTTCACTCTTGTTTGAGGCAGGCAGGGTTCCAGTAGAGGAGACGTCCACAAAAATCAGGATTGGAACCCCTTCCCTTTATCATCTTCGAGGGATACTTGGAAATCTCCCTCCTGAAGAGATATTGGAATGGATTGACATGCTTATTCAAAATCCAGAAGGATTTGAACACATTGACATCTACTCACTGAGAATTGATCTTGTCAGCTAGCTCCTTTCCATACTTGATTCTTTCCTTTATTGGTGGATGGTTGTAATTGAAAATAACTTCCAATTTTGATGGATACAGGTATGCTAGGTTTTGAATGGCAAGCCTGGTAAATGCGGACTCATATGTGTCTGCATTGGGGATCTGCCTAATTGCGGCAATATCTGCGGCTTTCTCCCTGTTCCTTGAATAAAAGTTGTTTATAGGTCTGAATAGTGCAGTCATGAGATCCAAGGCAAAATAGAAATAAAACAATGTTCTTGGATCTGATTTTCCGTTATAGCCAAACTGTTGAACAATCGGGTCAAATCCAAGGTCTATGAGATAGAAGGAGACCAATAGAACTGCGGCTAAAAATAAAATTCCCTTGTACACATCCTTATGCTTTTGATGGGCAATCTCATGTGCCATCACTATTTCAATCTCATCAGGTCTGAAATTGCTGACCAATGTATCACCCAACACAATACGAATGGAACTTCCAAATCCAGTAACCATGGCATTCGCCTTTGTTGTCTGCTGTGACATCTTCAAAAGATAAATGTCCTTGTACTTGATCCCCATCGTTTGGGCAAGGTTTTCAATCCGCGTACGCAGTTCCCCTTCAGGAAATGATTCCATTTTCATGAATAAGGGGATGATAACATATGGGGCAATGAATTGGATGAAAGCAAGGAATATGAAAACTCCAATGAATGAATAAAACCACCACAATTCTGGATTCCTGTCAATTGCAAAATAAATGAGGTTTATGACAATCCCCATGAGGATAAGCTGAAGGAGTAATCCTTTGACCTGGTCAAAAAACCATCCTTTCCATGTCTGGGTTGAAAATCCGTACCTTCTTTCCAATGAATTCCCTGCAATTCCTAAAGGAAATGTCAATATCCACATCCCAACGGTGATGATTGCAAACATAAGTGTGACAGAGAAGATTGAGTACTTCGTACCAGTGATATTTGCCAAAATTTCAGGGAGCCCGATCAACCAAAGAACCAAAATCAAGATTGGATCCGCAAAAAATGAAATCAATTGTATTTTGAGGGATTTGTCATGGTATTCTTTTGCCTTTTGCTGGGCTTCGTCCCCTTCAAAATCCGCTAGTTTCATTAATGGAATGTCTTTCCCCTGAAACTCATCCGCATCTTCAGTCATGCTTTCCCTTCAGTCTCTATAGAAATTAAAGGTTTCTCAAACTTTCCGTGCGTGTCCCTATTTTTCTATCGATAATACCTCGTCATACAGCGTGCCAATTGCCTTTTTATCCAAAATTATTTTCCTGTTTCCACCAACATCTGGTCTTATTTCGCCAGGGGGAATTGGTATAATCTTATCAATGTCAAATCCCTCCAATTCCTTTGTTATCCTTTCAAATCCCTGTTCATTTGGGAAAAATGTGACTGCCAAAATAAAAACAGAGTTGCCATTCCTTTTGAGGTTTATGTGTCGCAATAGGTTTTTCAAATCCTTGTTTTGAAGGTCTTGAGCTCTTGCCACTTGAATGATGCAATCCGCAGTTGGGATAAATTGATCCCAAGATAGAATAGTAGGACCATCCAATTCGAAAAAAATTGCACTTGCCCCATCAGGCTTTTTCAGGGCGAAAATCTGGTCAAAAAATATTTTCACATCTGATTTTGGTGGATAACCCTGATATTTCGTATATGGGCATTGTTTCAAAATTGTTGATTTGCCAGACCCCATTAGACCAGTCACTAGGCAGAAAATATCTTTTGATGAGACTGGAACCTCTACAGTTTCCATTTGTTGCTTAATGTCAATGACGCTTATCCCCCCTGACGGGAGCAATCGCTCAATGATGACATGTTTCAAACTATTTGGCAGAACTTCTATTGGGACATCCTTGATCCCATTCATCGCAATTTCCAGCCTTTCAAGATTTGGCATGTGGGCAAATATTTCCCAGTTCATCTTTCCAATGATAGCGGCATTCAAGTTTAGTTCACGCAGATTATTCAAGTGTCTGAAACTGTTTGCAGATAATTCTGCAAAATGGTTACCATAAAGCCATAATCCCAGCAGTTTGTTTTCCCTATCAAAAAAATGCTCTGGGAGACTTTTAAGACGGTTTTCACCCAAATCCAAATATTTCAGCTCTTTTAATTCTTGAAACGGTGTTTCTGGTAAGCTTACAATTCCATTCCCATATAGTCCAATGTATTCAATCCGTTCGAACTGAGTAAAAATCCTAAAGTCAATATTATTGACGCCAGTGCAACCAAGATCCAACCAAATAACTTCATTCCCTTCAATTTTAGTCAAGGGGGATTTCAGCACACGATTTATGTCGCCCACTCTTAATTCCTTTAATAGTGATTTTAATTGTGAGTGGGCATCCATATTTTAACTGTTGGATTTAAAGAAAATAAATATGACTTAACATCCAATTATTTTTGTTATGATTTTCTTGTTATTCTTTTTTTACGAACAATGCCTATCAAGGTCAACATTGCAAAAATTGCATACCATTCTGGTGCAGGGCTACCAAATATTCCTGAAATGTCAAGGGTAGGTGAAGCCTGTGTTTCATTGGTTGCGGTTGTTGAATTATCTATTGGCTGTGTTGAATTGTCCGCAGGTTGTGTTGAATTGTCGGTAGGCTGTGTTGAATTTGTCGGTGTTGTCCCCACTGGTCCCGTCACGTTTGATGCCTTGGCAACGTAAGTTGCATTTGCACTCCATGGCGCACCAATATCATCATAAAGGGTACCAACCACGAAATAGGTTCCTTCCTGTGTAAATGTCACGTTTATGTCTTGTGACACAGTTGTCATTCCAGGCAAATAGAACGATCCCTCATATCGATATGCCAATGACCCATTCAAAAATGCTTCAACGACCAATGTGACATTCGGCATATCATGACTGAAGAAGCTGGACACATCCACTTTTACCATAAATGGCTGTCCCACTTCAACTTCTGCATAGTCTGGCTGAACCGTGATTTCAATATGCTCCCCAGATGGGGGCTCATCATTGACAACTGTTATTATGGGACTGTTAAAATCAATTCCATTACGCAAATACACGTAATTTACACTATCCCATATTTCTATTGCATCTATGTAAATCATGGTTCCATTTTGAGCCGAAAAGTCAATGGGATACTCAATAGTAATAATCCCACCACTGCTTGAAAAGACATGGACGTTGTTGACAATTGTTCTGTCAGGTCTTCTCTCAACAATTGTTGCATTGACATCTATTGCATCCTTTAATGCACTTGATGCATTCTCGCCAATATCCAAGTAAAATCTTGCAACCTCTCCTGCTTTATGAATCGAGGAATCTGTAGTTATGTTATACAGGATTGGCGGCGGATTTCTAATGATTGGAATGGTTGGAGAAATAAAACCAGTCCCATTAAATCCGTCCCATATATTTCCTGCCAAATCTTCGATGTATAAATAATTCACATAAAGTGTGTCATACCCACTTGGGACGTCTATGAAGGCACCCACCGTAATATTCCCTGAATAGAAAGATCCTGTGGGATCATAGTAATATCCATTTCCAGCATAAATTGTGTCTCCGTTTTGATTTCTTGCATACAGTTCAACAGATACTGTTTGAATTCCAGACTCGTTCTCTTGAACCCCTGTAGTTACATCCACGAACCCCAAGTTATTTGCGGAGGGTTGGTCAAACCAGACACCCGTAAAAGCAGGAGGTGTAAAGTCCTGTATTGTGCCATTCACAAAGAACGAATAGTTAAAGTCGATCCCATAACGCCAAGTATCTTGTTGAAATACATTGTCCGAAACCGTCAGGAAATCTGCAAAATACAGACCTTGTCGGGTATACGTATCCACAGTAAATGGGAATGTCGATGTTAGGGTGTATTGCCCGTTGACATTACTGACATTATCCAAAGAAAACGTGCTTACCCATTGTGTAAAGTTTCCATTATCATAATAAATATCCACGTATGCGTAAGCTATGCCGCTACCGTTCTCTAAAGCCGTTGCTGAGAAAAATAATTGGTCTCCAGGTCCCAATACACTACCAGAAGGTGCAGTTGCATTGAATCCCAATATTTGTGGTGGCATTGTGTCAGGATTTGTTCCATTTACTATGAGGTAGGGAGATATAAAGTCTGTTCCATTATTATAGAACTTATACTCATAATCTGCATCATACAATTCCACTGTTTGGATGTACAGTACCCCTTGTTCCCAAAATGGATCAACCATGAAACTCCCTTCCATAAATCCAGTTGTGGAATTGTAGGAGAGATATATGTAGTCTATAACGCCAATACTGCCATTGGAACCTACAATCGAAAGGTCTGCAAAACCGTATGCCCCATTCAATGGCCGATCGTCAGTTACATTTGCAGTAATCCTGACCACGTCATTTGGACCCACAACGGTGTTGTTCGGGAGATCAAACCACACCCCTTGCAATTGAGGGGGGGCCGCCTTTGTCGTCAGGGGAACCAATATCCCACCGATCAACAAGAACATAAGAACCAACGTATCTTTTTTCATGTTATTATTATTTTCTTTTTAATCTATAAAAACAAATCTAAATGGTTTTTTGCTATTTGTTCCCTCCACAGTTGACACAAATCTCAATGATATTTTCGCCAATGAGGACTTTTTCAAACAACTCCTTTTCACAGTCATGTTTGCTGTTATACCTTGGTGTTTTAGCCATTATCTCTTCAAGCCTTTTTTGTACTGACTTATAAAAATCGAGAAAGTTCAATAGTTCCGTCATTATTCTTTAATGGGCACGGGGTCAAAAAAGGTTTACGGATTCCCTACTAACCTGAGAAACAACGTCATCGTTCTGACAACTGATCGATAATAAAAGAGGGGCATATTATGGTGTGCCTGTGGAATTACTTTCATAAGGCTATTGGGATAGTGCATGTTCATGTGTTCACTTTGTGTCAGAGGCGTTAGCAGATCCACTTCGCCTGCAATTATCAAGATTGGAGTTTCACTCGCGTCCCTGTCTCTTCCATCCCATTTACGTATAATGTTTCCGTATTCCAACTCTATTGTCTTTTCCTTGTTGCTGGTCAATTGTTCGATCAGGATTCTACTTACTTCATTTTGAATTTCATCAGAAAGGTCTGGACTATGGAATATTCGTGGTGCAAGGAATGAGGCAATGGTATTTTTCAACTGATCTGCAATTCTTGTCGCGGATGAGACTAGAAGGTCAATAATCGCTTGGGGCAGGAATGACCTGAATGACAATGCTGTGCCTATCAGTACTGCCGCCTTAATCCTTCTTTCATTTGTTGACAGGTAATTTTGTGCAATGGCACCTCCCATGCTATGACCAATGAGGATTATGCTATCCCATTTTTCGCATATCGTTGAAAGCATTGCATTCATGAAATCCAATGAGATTATCTCTTTTAGGTCATCCATTTCTGAATTGATGCCATGTCCTGGCAGATCCAAGACGACTATGGGATACTCTTCAACGAAATTTAGTGCAACAAAGCTCCATATTGTTGCATTTGCCCCCCATCCATGGATAAAGACCAATGTGGGTTTTGAATTCTGTGTG
Organism: Candidatus Heimdallarchaeota archaeon; assembly: GCA_015523565.1. Taxonomy (GTDB): domain Archaea; phylum Asgardarchaeota; class Heimdallarchaeia; order Heimdallarchaeales; family Kariarchaeaceae; genus WAKA01. The sequence continues at coordinate 26,863 of WAKA01000080.1, forward strand.
TCGTTTGAAACATAGATTTTGTAAAGGTATTTCTTTTCATTATATGTTATTTCCATTTCCTCTATTCGGAAAAATCGAAGTGCATCCTCCTGGTTTTTGATATTGTATTTCCCAAAGATATCCATGTTCATAGAATATGGTTTTAAGGTTAAAAAGCCTCTTTGTTTCAATTAACCTTTTGTTTAAAATTGTTACTTTTGTCCAAACACATAACATTGGGATATTATCTGGAAAATGTCCCTGTTTTTTAATGACAGATCCCTTAATTTGTTGGAAGTGTTTGGAACAAACATTGTTTGGTCAGAGACAGGTGGCGACCAACCAACCGACTAAACATAATGCAGGAAGACCAAATGAAATTTAGTCTGTAAAATGACAAACACAAGGAACACAATCCAAACACAAAAACAGACTTAGTCAAAATTTAACATCAACCAACACAATAATTTAGTCAACGCAAATCAGGCATGGATCCACGCATTTAGTCAGTTTTACCCAAAACCATTTGACTAAAAATCGTTTATGCGTAGTAAGACTTTAATTTGTTTTCCTTTTAATCAATCAAAATGTCACGCCCGAACCAGAAGATGATTGGGATATATGTCCCTCTTGACCTTCATGAGGAAATCAAGTCACGTGCAAATAGTAGGGGTCAAACTATCAAGGAATACTTCCTTTCCCTTCATGAAACTGAAGTCAAAAAGGATGTCTGGACCGAGGTTGTCCAAATAAGAAAAAACACTGAGAAGATATTGGATATGCTTCACGCCTTTGCCTTTTCTGAAAACGTTCAACCTTTGAAAGAACACGCTAAAGAGCACGACCCAAAGGATAAAGAAGAAACCCATCGCGAAATTGTTCCCTCCACTGATGTTGATTTAGGACAATATTCGGAGTATCTCGAAAGATATCGGAAAAACCCCCGGCAATACCGCGCACTGAGGGAAACATTGAAGATAATCCTTGAACTTGGCGGGAAAGCCACCAGCGTCCAAATCAAGGAGGGTCGTGGATTTAGCAGGACAACGATGATCAAACGTCAAATCCAAAGATTGGCTGAGGACGGTGTTGTCGCGGTTGATTATTCGGTCAAACCATTTGTTGTCACCCTTCTATGATATCCCCGCATTATCGCAATAATATTCGAGTTTATATTTGCCTGCACCTGCATTTTTTATGTTGGTGTTCCAACAGCAGGGGGTGTCGATGCACCCCCATTACCACCCTTTTTGCAGAAAAGATTTGCCCAGTAAACAATTTTCAAATAGTAAAAAATGATTAAATCGTTGAGTTCAATGGTCAATGGGAATGTCCGCCTCACACTTTCATTTACTTTTCTTCAATCCTTAGGTCGGGGCGTTTGGCTTGGAAATGTTTTAAGCGCCTTTATCTTTTTTTTGGCAGGGGAATCACATACTATACTTGGTTGGGTCTCTTCCGCTACAGGTCTCGCAATGACGATTGTTGTCTTTCCTTCGGGAATGATTGCTGACAAATATCGGCGTGATGCTGTCCTTAAGACCGCATTCATCTTCGGATTTCTTGGCTTGACACTCATGGCATTTGCCAATTCCATTTCATTGGTCTTTTTTGCCCTCCTCTTTTGGGGGATTTTCCAAGGCATGGTTCAACCCTCCTTGGAAGCCATATTTGCAGATTCCCTCCCTTCAGGAAGGAGGTCTTCCACATATGCCATAAAGCATTTGCTCCAGCAACTGGGGATGGCCGTGGGTCCCATTGTCAATGTGTTCCTCTTTCTTTATTGGGGAGATCTTTGGAACTTGGCAATCTTGAGAAAGGTGATGTGGACGGGATTGCTTATTTCTGGCATTTCATTATTGCCATTGCTGTTTTTTGATGATGCAAGAACAATGGGCGATGCAAGTGAGGCGTTTACAGAGGCAGAACCAGTAGGAGGTGCCATCAAAACAACCCGTGCAATCCCCTACATTCTTGTGGCAAGCAACCTCATAATTGGTATTGGAGCTGGCATGACCATCAGGTACTTCCCAATTTTCTTTCTTGAGGTCTACGATCTGGCACCTGTTGTGGTGAATGAGATTATGGGGGGTCTCTTTCTTCTGACAGGGACTTTTGGATTGGTTGCACAACGCCTTTCCTTGAAACGTGGACGACCTCTCATCATATTCATCGTCCAGACTTTGGCCATTGTCTGCCTGTTTATTATTGCCACATATCCTCCCCTGCCCTTGTTGGTGTTCCTTTTCCTGATGCGGGGATCCCTTATGAATGCCTCACAGCCGCTTTCCAGGTCTATTTTGATGGATTACATTCCCAAATCATCTCGCGGTAGATGGAACTCTGTGCAAAGCATCTCATGGGGCTTGTTCTGGAATAGCTCTGCAATAATTGGCGGTTACCTGATTGAAAGTTTTGGGTATTCCCTCACTTTTGTCATTACTGCATCGGTTTATATGATCGGTACAATGCCGATTCTCCTCCTTGTACCATTGGTTAGGGGTGAAAGCCTTGAATCACCAGCCTCACCTGTTTCATTTCCAAAAACAAGCACCATCCACGCCAAATAGGCGCTTTACAAAAAAATCAACCTTGATCCTTCATTTGCTCATGCGGTCCAGGTTCCCTATTTGCCAAGCCACATTTTTGTGTCCTTCAGTTTCGTACTGTTGCATAATTCTGCAAAATTTTCTTAAAAAAAATTTTAGGTTTATATTTTAGGAGGAACTACCGCAAAAAAAACAATGGTATTATCTGCAACTCTCCGTTAAGTTTAAAAATTGCTTCTTTTGTCAACACAGAGTCTACAATAATGCTCTAACATCATTTATGGTGTGATTTGTATGAAAAATAAAATAATGCTCATATTGGTTTTCTCACTTTTGGTTTTTGGCTTTTCCGGAAAGTTTTTCTCTCCTGTGGCCAATCCTGCAGGAACCAATGTTATTATTACTGAAGTTCTTTATGACGCACCCAACTCCGATGCAACAGAGGAATGGGTCGAGCTTTTCAATCCAACAGCTTCTGCAATCAACTTGGCTGGTTGGTCACTTTCGGACAATGCTGGGACTTTTTCACTTTCAGGTTCCATTGCGGCAGGGGGCTATGTGGTCATCGCCCGTGACGCGGCGGCGTTTCAATCCCTCTACGGCTTTGCACCAGACATTTCCGGGAGCAATCTTGCCCTTTCCAATTCGGGGGATCAATTGTCCCTTAAGGACGGAAATGGGGTTGAAGTTGATTTTGTTGCTTGGGAAGGGTATGTGGCTGGCTGGACCGTGAGTGCAAAAGATACCACAATCCGTAGGATCACTGCCACAGACACAGACAGCAATGCAGATTGGGAAAACAGCGGCACTTTGGGCGACCCAGGCTCTGGAAGCTATGGGGGTGGTACGGGAGGAGATACAACTGCCCCTTCAGTCACCATTACAAACCCAACAAATGGTGCAACTGTCTCTGGTTCTGTAACCATTACATTTAGTGCATCCGATGCAAATGGAATTAGCAGTACTTCCCTTCTCATAGATGGAACCCAAGTTTCCTCATCAACAAGCTTTGTGTGGGACACCACCTTGGAAACAGACGGTAGTCACCAGATCACTGCAAGGGCAACAGATACCAGCGGAAATGTTGGTGAAGACATTATCTCTGTCACCGTTAGCAATAATGGTGGGGGTTCCCCTCCTCCAACTGCAACTGGAGCTTATAAAATCATGCTTTACAACATCGAGCAATCAGGGATCAATCCCGACTGGAAGCAGGTTGTAAAGGAGGAAAATCCAGATATTGCCATTTTCATTGAAACAGGTGATTGGGACGACAACAACAACCAACTGCTCAATCAATATGTGACTGAGTTCAACAATTATTTTGTGAATGAAGCACCATATGTGGGTTATACCACACAAGGCATTGCATTCTCAACAAGCGGTGAGGCAATCCTGTCCCGCTATCCTGTTGTGAGCGTCACGCAGATCACAAATGTGACCTTGGATACAGGGGCAGTTTTTGACCCTTCACATGACTTTTTTGATGTGGTCGTTGACATAAATGGCGTCCATACCCATGTCATTGCCGCACACCTCAAATGTTGTTCCGGTACAACCAATGAGGACAAAAGGGAACGGGCAATGGAGGGCATCATCAATTACATGGACTCCCTTGGCGATGTGCCAATTGTCTTTGCAGGGGATCTCAATTCCTTCTCCCCGGTCGATGTTGAAGACCCCAATCTTGCACCAAACGGTAATCTTGGCTGGGGACCAATGACTATGCTGGTTCGACCTTCTGACCCTACCTATGGACAATATTCATCAACAGTCCACACTTTTACGGATGTCTTCAGATCATTGAACCCAACAGACCCTGGGTATACCTATGGTCATCAAAACCCCACATATACATCCAGGATTGATTTTATTGTAGTTAACCAGCATTTTGCAGGGCTCCTGATCAACTCAACAACAGGTGACACCCCTACAGCAAACACTGGTTCAGATCACTATTCTGTCGATACATTTGTAAAACCCTTCGGTGGCAGTGACACAATTCCGCCTGCACAAGTCGTAGGGGTGAGTGCAACTACAGTCAGCCCATCCCAGATTGACTTGACATGGACCGCAAACACTGAGCCCGATCTGGCTCATTACAATGTCTATCGAGATGGCGTCTTGGTCGGCACAAGCACAACCGCATCATTCAGCGACACGGGACTGACCGCATCAACGGCTTACACCTACGAGGTCAGTGCAGTTGACACTTCTGGCAACGAGGGAATGAAATCAACTGCGGTCTCTGCAACAACACAATCTCCAGACCTGACACCACCTGCACAAGTTACTGGTCTTGTGGCAAATGCAGTGGGTGAGACTAAAGTTGACCTGACATGGACCGCAAACACCGAGCCTGACCTTGACCATTACAATGTCTATCGCGATGGAGTCTTGGTCGGTACAAGCACCACCGCATCATTCAGTGACACGGGACTGGGTGCCAAGACCACTTATACCTACGAAGTCAGTGCAGTCGACACTTCTGGCAATGAGGGACAGAAATCAGCCCCTGCTACAGTGACAACCCCTGATTTAACCCCACCTGCACAAGTCACGGGACTTACTGCAAATGCAGTGGGTGAAACACAAGTTGACCTGACGTGGTCTGCAAACACTGAACCTGACCTTGACCATTACAATATCTATCGCGATGGCGTCTTGGTCGGCACAAGCACAACCACATCATTCAGCGACACGGGTCTGGTTGCTAAGACAACCTACACCTATGAGGTCAGCGCAGTGGATACTGTTGGCAATGAGGGACAGAAATCTGTTCCTGTAAGTGTTACCACTCCTGATCTCACCCCTCCTGCACAAGTCATTGGGTTAAGTGCAACCGCTGTCAGTCCATCCCAAATTGACTTGACATGGACCGCAAACACTGAGCCCGATCTGGCTCATTACAATGTCTACCGTGATGGCGTCTTGGTCGGCACAAGCACAACCGCATCATTCAGCGACACAGGACTGACCGCATCAACGGCTTACACCTATGAGATCAGCGCAGTTGACACTTCTGGCAACGAGGGGGCTCGTTCTGTCGCAGTCACAGCAACAACCCCCGCCCCATCCCTTAATCATATTCTAATTTCTGAAGTGTTTTATGACACACCTGGTCGCGATAGAATTGAGGAATGGGTGGAACTGTACAATCCAACAGGTGCGGCAGTGGATCTTTCAGGATGGACATTGTCGGACAATTCAAAAACCTACACCATCCCTTCAGGAACCGTCATAGGGGCAGGTAGCTTCTTGATTATTGCAAGAAACGCCAATGGCTTCAATTCCCTATACGGCTTTATGCCCGACATAAGCGGTATGAACCTGGCATTGGGCAACAAGGGAGATATGCTTAGCCTCAAGGACTCTTCAGGTCAGCAAATCGACTTTGTTGCATGGGAAAATTATGTAAGCGGCTGGAACATTGCGGCATCAAGGAGTAACTCCATTGCAAGAACATCCCTGAATTCCGACACAGACACCGTGTCAGATTGGCAAGTGGTAGGCAACAATGGTACACCAGGCACGGGACCTGTCACAGTCGCCATCGTGTTATCCAAGAAGAAGTATTGACGGCTTTGCACTCCAAAGATTAAATTATTGTATAATACCTTACATTTTCTAACATCTCATTCCATTCCCCCCTTACATTTTCTAACATCTCATTCCCTTAAAACATCTTATTTCCCTTAAAAAACAAACATTCCGCTCGACTAAAGATGTGGACTATTTACAAGACTTACCTGTATCCTGACAAGATTTGCAGTTGGGAAATGCAATGCGACATATAAGACCGGCAATGCAACCCCTATATTCCCCCTGTATGGAGGAAACTGAATTCCAATGCTTAAGTTCAGGATGCAAACTGTATGACACATAAAATGTAAAGTTCCCAATCATTGCCTTCACTGAAATATAGATGCAGGGAATGTCTTCGCAGACGTCGTATTCATAACTTCCTCCCAGTCTGAAAACAATAACTTGGTCTGGAAAGGCGAAACGGATCTTGTCCAAGAAGATTTTCAATTGTTGGTAATATGGGAAGGACAGTGAACTCAAGGATAGGTAAGCAGAACTGAAACCACCTGTCAATAAGATCCAAGAACCAACTGTAATTTTTAGACCCATATACACTAATCAAACAGCAATCATCAGTGAACAGTGCATTAAACAGTAATCATCAGCTATTAAACAGTAAAACAATAATCATCAATGCACAATGCCGTCAACCTGCAAGGAACGTTGCTCATCCAACTGACGATACAGCGGTGTGAAATCAGGTGGAGAATCCTTCCTGCTGAATAGCCTTGTGAACAGAACCCTGAGCATGAACACGGGATTGAAGAGGATGCTGGGCGGCTTGGTCATCATCATGGCTTGCAGGAATTTCCTGTAGACTTTTGGATTGGTGCTTGCCAATTGCACACGTTTGATGTACCAGTTCATGAATTTTGTGCCAAGCGTCCTCTTGCCCTTGGCTTCAGGCAATCGGAGCATGTCTGTGTAGGACAGCCCCCAAGCAAATGAGACATAGGGCTCAACCCGCTTGTAGAACTTCTTGGCATTGAATTTCTTGCTCTTGCTCAGATAACGGTCAAGCTCCAACGCCTCGATGGCCGCAATGGTCATGCCCTGTCCATAAATCGGGTTGAATGACGTGTAGGAATCTGAAAAAGGCAGGAAGCCAGCAGGGAGCTTGAACTTGTCGTACCGCATCCGCCTCGTTCTTGGATACCCATAGGAGGCAATGGGGGTCTTGGGCTTGAGCCGCCTCATGAACTCGTACACGCACGGGTCATCCATGTTCTTGGCAAAGTCAAGGAAAGTGTCATCTGTTGCACCGGGATGGTCGTGCATGATGCCAGTAAGGGTGACAAGCAATCCCGTATTGACATTCAAAAGCAGAACGTACCTCTTGCCATGCGGCAGATCAGGGGAAATGATGATGTTCGGAATCTCCACCCCCTCAGGATATTCGTAAATACGGGACGTGTATTTGACACCGACATCCAAAACATCCACCTTGACATCCCCATAGCCGTATTCCTTTAGCCATTTCTGGGCATCCGAATTCTTGCCTGTGGCATCAATGACAAGATCTGCCTCAATGACCTCTTCCTGTCCTTCCCTCTCAATTCTTGCGCCGGTAACGACATTGTCTGCAATCACCAGCCCAAGTGCCTTTGCCCCATCCATGATGGTCAGATTCGGCACCTCCCGCAATTGCTTCAGGATCGCCCAATCAAGGTAATATCTCAGAAAGATTGCAGTGGGGGCATCAAGGTCACCTGTTGCCTTCCACTTCCGGTATTGCATCCACCGAACCCTCCCAAAATCAGTAAATGTGGTATTCGCCTCTTCCAGAAGCCTTCGGGTTTCAGGAAAGTAATCCTCAATGATCCCAAACCCCTTTGTATAAATGAGATGCGCATGATGTGCCTGTGAAACACCCTTTCTGAACACAGGCCCATCAGGAAGCAAATCCCTTTCAACAAGAACGACTTCATCAAAATGCTTCGATAGGACTCTGCTGGCAAGCATGCCACCTATACTTGCACCGAGAACCACGGCCCTTTTCCGTTGCATATTTCTGTGCATAACTATAGCAATTTTTAATTGTTTCCTATTCCAAAAAAATTTTTTTCACATAATTCAATTTTTTATGCAGAATGTGAAAATTAATATGAAAGGATAAACCGACGGATTCCTTTGAAATATGAGGTTTAAGCGTTTGATTCAGAAAAATAGAGAATATGGAAAGTATGGGAATTGTTTTCAAAACGAGAGGGAATTCCCATCTCAAAGATTGACCAACAGGTTTCCATCCTCATCAAAAAACCTATCCTTATATCGCCATGCCGTCAAAAACCGAAACATGACCTTCCTTCGAGTCAGGAACCTGATCCGACGACCAGTCCCCCTCACCTTCCGTATCCTCTCGACAAGGAAAGTCGCAGGAACTTCCGGCATTTCCGCAAGGATATTGAACACCTTTTTTGCCTTCAAGGAGGCATTCTCCAATAGAAGATCTGTTAGAACCACCCCAGGACTAAGCAAATGAACCCCTATACCAGAACCTTCTGTCTCGACAAGCAACGTTTTCAGCAATTGGGGCATGGATGCCTTGCTGGCACCATATGGCAGAAGATTGGGAGTTGCCCGCCCATTGGAGCCCATCCCCTCCATCAGGAAAATATGCCCCGAACCCTGAGAACCCATGACCCCCAAAGCCGCCTTGGTCGCGTAGATTGTCCCAATGAGGTTGGTTCTGATGACTGTATCAATCTCATCCTCAGGAATGCCTACAAGATCGGTCTTGGTTGAATTGGCAACACCTGCGTTGTTGATCCAGAAATCTATATGACCCAAAGTTTCAGAACACCATTCAGCAAACCCCTTGACTGATGCGAAGTCCCTGATGTCACACACCCTCCCGAAAACCTCACCTTTTTTCTCCAATTCCCCTGTGGTTTCAAGAACCGAATGCTCCGATCTCGAACAGAGGGCTACACGATCCCCCGCCTCCAAAAATTTCAGAACCATTGCCCTTCCCAAGCCACGGGTTCCGCCTGTAATGACTACATTTGCCATACCTGCATTTCAGCCCGAAAATATTTCTTTGTTTGCACCAGTGCCAACATCAACCATAAATTCCCTCACAAGAGTCATCCATAGACCGTCAAATCAGCCAACAAACAGCAAAATCAGTCAATAAACAATCAAATCACATCCACGCTTTTCTTCCCGCGCCCACCATTGTATCTTGTCATCCCGATGATGCCATACCCCGCAAGACCTGACTGCAAGAAAACCCCAACCCACTTTAGAATGGGATGGATGGCATCCAATGGATTCCCAATGCCCAAACGCGGAAACAAGAGGTTTTGACCAATGAGGACGAAAACCACAATGAAATTGACGTACCTGTTCCCCATCAGGTTATGGCGAAACGAACAAAACCCAACCACGCCCAACAACCTTTTGTGGTTTCCGACAAGGCAACTGCCCAAGCCTACGTTGAAACGTTGGGCAGGACGTTGGCAAACTTGACATTTCAATAGGGAAAGATTGGGGCTGTCTAAAAAAAGGATTTGATACAAATACCCAAGAATCCCCCAAAGACCATCAAATAAGGGAAAAAAAGGTCATCAGAAAACATAAGGAGACATTGAACCACCAAAGGGGATACAAGCCCATTTGAGCAACATAAAATTCCCTACTGATTGAATCAATATCCACACGACGTACATCATAATTATTCTAAGAATCGAATCCATTCAAATAATATTTTTATAATATCACTCCATTTTAAGTGTGTGTCGACCCACTATCTTCAAGAATTGAGAAAACAGACAAGACAATGGAAGATTCTGAAAGTTGTGAACGGAGGTGACCATGATAAGTGAATACAATGGTGTCCCCCTTATCCGATGAGATGCGGAGGTGCTCAGGGAACTTGAAGAGCTGACTGGTCCAATTCCCGCTATGAATAGTATCGATTGGAATATCTTCGGCTTTACTGTGGAAAATCAAAGAGTGACTGGATTGGGGTTTTTTGAAAGGAATTTGAAGTTTCTCCCAGAGAGCATAGGAAACCTGCAAAACCTTGTAACTCTTTTATTGGATAATAATAGATTGGAGTCTCTTCCGAAAAACATAGGAAACCTGCAGAATCTTAAAAGTCTCATATTGAGGCAAAACAATTTGAAAACACTCCCAAAAACCATTTTAAAACTTCAAAAGCTTGAAATCCTTATGTTGAGTAAAGACAATCAGAACACATTCCCTGAAAATGTGAAAAGTATGTTGGACAAACTTAAACAAAAGGGATGTGGTATTTTATACTGAGATATTATTGATGAGTAGTGATAATGAAATGCCGACAACAGTGAAAATATATGATGCGGACAAAGCTTTTCTCGATAGGTTACAGGCAGTGATATTCCAGAGAATTGGAAAGAAACTACCCTATGCTGAGTTGCTTCATTACCTGCTGATACATTCAGACGAAAATGTCATGAACGCGATAATTGATGACATATGCAATCAAGATATCGACTGGGCGAGTCATTTAGACATTATCGGGGAGTATGGCGATACGGATGCATCACATATTGATGAAGTGGTCTATGAGGGTAATGATTGCGATATTTCTCGATACGGCATGCTATAATGCCTTTTTTAACAATGAAATAAGCTCATCCCATGCTTTTGTGTAACCTGCCAAAACACCCTATTGTACAAGAATGTTACAAATTTGTACATCGCAATGTACATGTTTGTGAATTATAGACGCAATGACCCTCACAGCACCCCCTTCACCAGTCCAGAGCCATCCACCAATCCAGAACCATCCACCAGTCCAGAGCCCCCCCATAATCCTAACCTGCAAGCCTCCTCATGAGAAACTCCAACGGCCCCCGCCTGTACCTCTTGAGCCAATAGTGGCTGAATGCAACAAGGAATCCAAAAAAAGCCGTTGAATAGACGGCAAAGAAGGTGAAATCAGGCTCCAGAATCCCAACCGCGAACAGGATGCCCAGCCCAATGACAACATGGACCACATAGATTGTCAGGGACATTCGACCCGTTTCCGCAAGCCAACCGAGCCTAAAATGATCCGTGGCATATGCGCAAAGGATGACCACCATGAACGCCGTACCCGTCCCCATAAATATGAAAAAGGGGAAGGGGGGCATGGGCTGGGTTCCAAGGACATATGCAGTGTCCCCACCCATGGCAGAGCCGATTCTTGACACTAGAAATGACGGGATCACCAAGGACATGCCAATCAGCAGAATTCGCACCCTAACCCTTGTATCCATAAGATCCTGCCTCCCCAGCCAGATCCCCGCAACCAAGAACGAAAGCCAAGGGAACACAGGATGGAACCCGTTGTAAAACAAATGCCTCACCATGCCTACAGGTGTCCAAAAATCATTGTAGGTGAAGGTGTCGAAATCCCAGCCCGTCTCATAGTCAATAATCGGAACCAACAGCAGAAACCCGACCATGGAAAGAATGTATGCCAATAACAGCCACCCATTGCCCACCTTCACAAGGAACGCCCCAAACAGCAGATACACCCCGTAAAAATGCAGGATGTCTGCTGGCCACAACGGTGAATAAAGCAGACCAAGGACAAACAGGAAAACCGCCCGCCTAAGCAATATCCCCTGCCCCCCTGCCTTCCTCGAAACCAACAGGGACAGCCCAACCCCTGCCAAGACAACAAATGTAGCCGCCGCCTTGCCCTCAATGATGACCACCAGCCAAGACCAGCGGCTTTCAGGACTCCCCAAGACCAGCCAGAAATTAACCAAAATCATCCCATAGATGGCAAAGGACCTTGCAACATCAAATGCAACAATACGATCCCGCATAATTGCAACTTGTCCATTACCTTATTATTGTTTTCCAGAACTGTATTGCTTTCCAGAACTGACCATACCGTTTTTCTGGACTGATCAAACCGTTTTTCTGGACTGATCAAACCGTTTTTCTGGACAGACCAGACTGCTTTTCTGGGGAACCAAATTGTTTTTGTGAACCGAACACACTGCTTTTTTGGGATCCATGCTTTCCCAGACCATAAAACAGAACAAACACACATACCCCGGTCCAATCCACCAACACCCACCCACAACCAACAAATCCCAAGGAAGAAAAACCCCCATCAAGAAAACAATCACACCAAACAAGACTTTTATTGCATGCCCCCATTTCCAATATATGCCATCGCAATTGACAAACCATATTGAGCAGGGACAAGCATCCCGCAGGGGGCGGACACGATAAGCGAATACAATGGAGTGACCCTCTGCCGAAACGATGCCGAAGTGCTCAAGGAACTAGAAGAACAGATCAAGCAAATCCCACATGTCCCCGAAATCGATTGGGACACCTTCGGCTTTACGGTGGAAAACCAAAGGGTAACGGGATTGGGACTCTACAACATGGACGTGAACAGCCTCCCTGAAAGCATTGGGAACCTCCAGAACCTTCAGAAGCTGAATGCCAGCGGCAACAGCCTAACCTCCTTCCCCGAAACCATCGGCAAATCCACAAACCTCCAATATCTGGGACTGGATGACAATAAACTGCATTCCCTCCCCGAAACCATCGGCAAGCTAACCAACCTCCAATACCTGAATGCAGCAAGCAACAGGTTGACGACCCTGCCCGAAACCGTGGGAAACCTCCATAACCTCCAAGAATTGTATGTAGAGGACAACCAATTGACAGACCTCCCAAAAAGCATCGGGATGCTCAAAAACCTCAAACTACTGTATGCATTTGAAAACAGGCTGACAGCACTCCCAGAAACCATTGGCAACCTGACAAAGCTCCTGAACCTCAGGATATACCACAACCAGTTGGCAACATTGCCCGTTTCAATCAAAAAACTCCAGAACCTCCAAGACCTCCATGCGTACAACAACCTACTGACAGCCCTGCCTGAAACCATAGGGGAACTCCAAAATCTTCAGAACCTGCAGGTGCAATACAACAAATTGAACTCAATTCCCGAAAGCATAGGGAGGCTCAAAAACCTCCAAGTATTGTATGTATTCAAGAACAGGCTGACCACGATCCCAGAATCCATCGGCAACCTAACCGAACTCGAATATCTGGATGTCTCAAACAACCAATTGACAACACTCCCAGAATCCATTGGCAACCTAACCGAACTCGAATACCTGGATGTAGCGGACAACCTGCTGGAAACATTCCCTGAAAGCATTGGAAACCTCCTGAAACTCCAAGAATTAAGGGCATTTGGCAATCAGTTGTCTGCCCTCACCGAGAACGCGGAATTGGCATTGGACAAGCTGATACAAAAGGGCTGCTCCATCACCATATGATAGGGGAGCGACTTGACATGACCCTTGCACCATACTCTGGCATGTCCCCTGCACCATGTCTGATAACATCCGGGATCACCCTGATTCTAGCATCTCCTCTTACCATCCCCTGACAGGACACCCTGAAGTGTGAAGAAACATGTAAACCAGTCATGGCATTGGGGGAAAGCAATGGATTTCACCTGAAGTTGCCATCAACTGCACTGCAACCTCTGCATCAAACAAGCCCCGCCTAAGTATCTCCGCCCACAGTCCCTCGGCATTTGAGGCAGTGGAAGGAATGCGATAGCTCTGCTCCCTCCCCTTGACAAATATATAGATGTCATCAGGCTCTGGAAATTCACCTGTCTTGTAGCATACACGCACAATGTCATCCCACCCAATGGTCGCATCCCATGCATTGTGCCCTGGAGGACTTACGTCCAATGAAATCACCTGTTCATTGAAGGATATCAAGTACCAATCCATAAACCATCTTGTCCTTCCAAGTAAAAGAAATTTACTGATCAAACGCATGTGGGGTTTTGCAGGATTCACAGGGTTCCGGGAAACCACCATAGCCTTTCGTTCAAAGGAAACACCACAGCCTGCAACCATCTCCACTGCACTTTACCATCTCCACAACACCCAACATCTCCATAACCCATAACCATCCCCACAACCTTTAGCCATCTCCACAGCCATCCCCCCAAAAGCAATTCAGAGACCGTGCAACCATTCGGCAATACCGGACATGACCAACTGGATCCCCAAGGTGATGATCAGAAGCCCCGTAATCTTGACCATCGCCACCGTGGCATTTTTCCCAAGCCTCGAAGTGATCGCCTCCGCATGTTTCAGAAGGAGATAGGTCACCCCAAGGCAAAAAAAGACGGAAAACACAAGGGCAATGTAAAGACCATTCAATGCGGGAGACGAAACTGAAGAAAAGAGAATGACCGCAGTTATCGAACCAGGACCCGCAATGACGGGAAAACCCAGCGGAACTGCACCTGTTGTCACATCATCCCCTTCCTCCGCCAAAACCCTGCTTTGCATCGCATCCCACCCGAACTTGAAAAAGAGCAGTCCCCCTGCAACCTGCAATGCATACCTTTCCAGACCAAGACCCTTCAGAATAAGATTGCCAAGAAAAACAGAGACCAAAAGGACAACAAGCGCAAAAAGTATCCCCTGCCTAAGAACAACCTCCTTCTGCCCCTTGCCAAGATGCGAGGTAAGGGAAAGGTAGGTGGCAAGCACAGCAATCGGGTTGATGGTCACCAAGAGCGTCACGAAAACATCCAATCCAGCAGAATAGGCAATCACATGTGACCATTCCACCCATCCCCTAAATAATATTGTGACTAGAGAATTGGCCAATCTGTACGCACCCCATGGAAAATTCTTTTCTATACCGTACAAATTGAACCACCATGAAACATGACATCGATGAACTTGACCTGGAAATCCTCCGAATCCTGAGAAAGGACGCCAGAACCCCAATCAAGTCAATCGCAGAACAGCTTGGACGAAGAAGGGCCACAATCCACAGCAGGATCCAGAAACTTGAGAAGAACGGCATCATCAGGAACTATACCATCGCACCGGATTTCCGAAAGCTTGGAAAGCCCATCACCGCCTTCCTCCTGGTCAGCATCCTGCCTGAAACCATACAAATCGAGGATTCCCTTGAAACCCTCAGCAGGAAACTCGCCAATTTAGAGCATGTCGTGGAAGTCTTCAATATCACAGGGGAATATGACTATTTGCTCAAGGTCAGGGTGGACAGCCTTGAGGTCATAGGAAGCGACCTGATCTTCAAATTGCGAAAGGAATACGGGATCGGACGGACATTGACCCTGACGGTCTTCCATACTGAACAGGAAGAGCTAACGCATGCAAACCTCTAATACTGCCAAACA
>WAKA01000081.1 GCA_015523565.1 Candidatus Heimdallarchaeota archaeon
AGCCTTTGTTTTTCTTTTTGATTTCCTTAATGAACATGTCAGAATATACAAAAATCATCATCAAGAGTCAAGAACTACTTATTTTTATGGGGCACTACATTGACATTCTAAAAACTTCGATTTAATATTAACAATAAGTTAGCGAGTTTGAAATACCGCAGAAACGGCTATTTTGGCCATTTCTGTGTCAAAAATGGTAAACTTGGGGTAATTCCGGTAGATAGTCTTTTTATTATTTTCTAAATGACATTTGATCATCCTCAAAATGTTCATAGTAGGATTCGTGTATTGCTTTGAACGTTAAACTACTCTTAATCTCATAGATTTTTGCCATTAGATGGAAAAAAGTGCAGCAATATCCGATTGAAAACTCTCCTTGGCACTATGTGACAGAAAAACTACGATCGCCTGTCCTCTCTTCGGTCTGCTCGGTTTGGCAGAACGCCATGAAACAGCCGCAAACCCAATACGTTCGTGGCGATAGAATTCAGCCACTAATGCGTCCGATTACAGGCAGACGGGCATCATTGTGTAACAGAGTTTCACGCTAAAACCTTTGTACGATCCAAGCACTTTTTCCCATCACAAGCATTCAGAATAGCTTTAACCGTTATCGCACCTTTGTACTGCAAAAGGTCTCTACTTTTTATCTTTTATGATCGAGATCGAGCTTATGGTAATTTTATGTCCAAATAAGCTAAAAATGCAACTACGAGAATTTTTGATTCATGCTTCTTGCCTTTACAAGTTACCTCAATTATAAGAATCATTCAATTCAATGAATCCGCTCCCCTAATCCTATTGAATCAGCAGCATTTTCCCACTTGAAAAATAATTTGGTTTATTCAGATAAACTTTGTAGAAATAAATACCTGGAGGGACTTTTCTTCCTTTCAAATCCTTGCCATCCCATACTATCTTAATACGGTTGTTTCTTGATATTTCAGAAAGGGAAAAACTCCTTATTTTCCTTCCCATCAAATTAACGATCTCTACTCTTAGTGCCGACTGAAAAATTTTTTCTGACAAATCAATGTAAATTGCTGTAGATAAATTAAAAGGATTGGGATAATTTGACACCTTAACCAGCTTGTAATCGAAATTTGAGTCTTTCATTATACCAAGTGGAGACGTGCTCACAGTAAACTCCCAAATATTCCCATCTTTGCTCATGAAAAGGAATTTATTAATGCTTCTTGCATAAACAAGCATATCTCCTCCCCCATAGGGCGGTGGACTGGTGTCCGTTTCTACTTCATACCAGTTTCCTGATGATACATCGTAAATCCATGTATCGGAAAAAAGCTCACCAGATACTCTAGTGCCTGAGAACACCATGCAAAAATTGTTTATTGGATCGTAATCAAAAGAAAATTGCATCCTGCCAGGTGGTGGATTTTGGTTCCTGAGTTTGCGCCAAGTATGGTTTTTAGCTTGGTAAAGCCAAATATCGTTGTAATAAGACGGTATATTCGCTTCAAATTCATTTGTTCCACCAAACATGACTACCCCTCCCAAGGAATCGCAATACGCAAGCGAGTGTGCTCTTCTTCCTTCCGGAGCGTTAGGTGGTGAAAATGGATACTTCTTCCATTCTCTTTTTGTAAGATTCAATTCCCACACATCAGAAGGGTAGGGATAGGTAAATGCCCGACTCCCTCCCCATAGTACTGAGACATCAGAGTTTCTATCATATTCAAGCGCATATTCAAAATGCGGAAGCGGTGGGATGTCCCCGGACGGCTTGATTTCCTCCCATGTCAAAGTGCCTACGTCAAAAGTCCAAGTATCGTTTTTCCCTTCAGCATCGCTTTGCTGACCAAATAATACAATTAGTCCTTTGCTAGCATCATATGTTCTCCCCTGCTCTGCGTGTCGCCATGAAGGCCTATCCGAAGGATTTCTTTCTGTTGAAATTTTTTGAATCTGACGCCAAAAATTTTGCTTTACATCGTAGAGCCATACATCATTGGCATATGCTTGATAACGCTCTCCACCTGCTGCTGCAAATAACCAGATGACGTCGTGCTTTTCGTCATATACCAGTTTTTGCCAACCGACTCGCTCCCTTGGACGAACCCCCTCTGGATTCAATGGTATCCATTGACCAACTATCGTTTGGGATATCGCGTTTTGGTGAATCAATAAAATAGTACCGAAGACCCACCAAAAAGAGACAAAGGACTTTAAGTTCACTTTTTTGAGGTTTCGCAATTTATTCTTGAACAATGCAAATATCTCCTTATATTTAGATCCTTATACGCTATGAGTTCCTTACTAATTAATATTCTCTTAGTCTTGTATTGCATAATCAACTTATCTTTTGGAACGATAGCTTTTATAGATCATAGGCATAAGTATGAGATTCAATATTCATACCAAAATTCGATGAAATAGCGCTAAAACCTTAATTAAGAATCGTTCAAATGCCCCTAAATATTTCAATATAAAACTTCACATTATCGTATGTCATTATTTTTACAATAGTATGGACTCAGAATAGAGACAGTGATACTGCACTTCCGTGCATAGGATTGGATATTTTTTTCTTAACATCAAGCAAGTACTCAACCGTTAAACAGATAAAAATTGCCATAAATCTATCATAATAAAATCTTTGCCTTCTCACAAAATTGAAATACTATTTTGTGATAAAACGGTTGGATACAAACAACTAATTCAATCACCAATTACAAACCTTAGATTCTTCAGCGGACTGTGAAAAATATGTTTCAGGGAAATGTTCTAATACCAATCCCATATATCTATAGCTTAAAATGATATAGTTAGTACATAACCTTCACTTCCTGTCGCTTTTGAAAGGGGAGAAATTCTATGGCAAACTCTTATCCTATTTTCTACGTTGGGCCTAAGCTTAGACTTGTTTATAATCAGATAAAAGTTTCATAAAAATAAATAGTTCCCAACAGTGCGTAATATACTTTTGGAGGTTCCTCTGTGAAAAGATTAGATGCTATCCAACTCATTCAACCAATTCACGGATTCTTTGAGCCCAATATTTCGGAGAAGTATTATAT
>WAKA01000082.1 GCA_015523565.1 Candidatus Heimdallarchaeota archaeon
CATTGAATATGGTATGTATAATCTTCATTTGGAGTGGCAGAGCAAAGCAACAACCTCTGAAGCGAGATGGAGAATGGCAAGGATCGTTTCAGCAGAAATTCGCCATGGACTCCAAGTTACCAGATTTCTAAGAGATTTTGGAGAAGAAGGAGCAAAATTGGCAGATAATATATTTCGACGGAAAATTGGAGAACATGAGTTTTCAATATTTAACCAACCTTTTCAAGATTGGATTGACGTTTGCGCTTTTTCATGTTTTGTCCCCCTTGTTGATGTTTACCAATTGAAAATGCTTGAACAGTCCGCATATGCACCACTTAAAAGAGCCATGCCACTTATCATCAATGAAGAGAGTCTACATCCACAATTTGGAATAAATGGATTGAAACGTGCATTGGAAGCAGACCCTGAACAAAGAAAAATTGTCGAGAAACGTATTGCAGAATGGATTAACAATGCAAAGGAAATTTTTGGATATGGCTTGCCTAGTGATGAATTAGTTCCACCTGCTGAAATTAAAATCCCAGGATGGAGTAAACTGGATTTTGAAAAATATTATGCAGATAATGTCAAAATGATTTGTGAGAAAATAGGATTTGAAAATTTTGAGTTTGAAAATAGAAAATAACTTAACGAGGATATATTTTTTTACAATATGGACACCATACTGCTCGATATCGCAAAAGATGGAATCGCGACTTTAAAACTCAATAGACCAGAAAAAAGAAATGCATTGAATACACAATTGCTTGACGAACTAAATTTGGCGCTAAATGAAATTGCCAATAACCAAGAAATAAGGGCATTGCAAATCACAGGTGAAGGAAAAGCATTTTGTGCAGGAGGAGATGTCAATAGCATGATTGCCCGATTGGGAAAGGCATATACAACTAAAGAAAGATTGGAGAGTAAAATACATTCGATTGTCAGAATGTTGCATGGAATGAAAGTTCCAGTTTTGGCAACGGTCAATGGTGCATGTTTTGGGGCAGGATTGGTAATTGCAACAGCTTGTGATGTAATAATTGCAGCAGAAAGTGCAAAGTTCGGGTTTGTATATGGAAATATCGGGCTCGTTTCTGAAGCATCATATCATTTGGTGAAATTGATGGGGATACAACGGGCAAAATATCTTGTTTTTGGAAGAAAAGTTATTTCTGCAGAAGAAGCCATGAGAAACGGTCTTGTCCTTGAAATTTCACCAGATCAAGAGCTTCAAAATCGGGCAAATGAAATTTTGGATGAATGGGCAAGCGGACCAAAATCTAGCATCAGTCTTTCAAAACAACTTCTTAATGCAGCATTGGATAATTCCATTGATTATCAATTGCAAATGGAAGCGGCGTATCAAGGAGTTGCATTTACCACACCAGAACATAAAGAGGGGGTGGATGCCTTTTTAGAGAAAAGAAAACCGAATTTTAAATCTCTATAGAAATCTATTTCCTAGAGAGAAAATCTATATTAATAGAAAAATTTACTGAATTTCAGGAAAGGAATCAACATGTCAACCCGCCATATCAAACAAGGAAAATATGCAAAAATCAGAAAGTTTGAAACACCAGATGAATTGCCAGATGAATATGCCTCACTCCTTAAGAAGATGCTGTTTGTCCAAGCGGACACAGAATTTGCAAGTGTGCAACAGCATCTGGAATGGCAGGAAAATGCCCCAACTCCTGAAGACAAATGGGTCTTGGCAAGAATTGTTGCAGATGAGGTAAGGCATGGATTGACCATGACTAGGCTACTCAAGCAATTTGGTGAAGAAGGAGAACAAATGGTTGAAAAGCTTCTCGCAAGGAAAATTGGGGAGCATACTCTTGAAAGCTTCAATATTGAATTTGAAAATTGGGAAAGTGTTTGTGCTTTTACATGTTTTGTTGATCGTGTGGGTCTTTATCAATTGGAAGCATTTCAGGAATGTTCATATGCACCATTGGCTAGGGAAATGCCGCTCATGCTCAATGAGGAAAAATTGCACATTGGATTTGGTTATAATGGACTAAAGAAAATAATAACTGATGACAATTACCCAGGGAATAAAGAGACTGCACAAGCAGCGGTTGATTTTTGGGTTCCTCGAGCCTTGGACATGTTTGGGCATAAGGAATCCAAAAATTCAAAGCTTGCAGTAGAACTAGGAATAAAGCGATGGGAAAACGAAGAGATGAGGCAAAGGTATTATCAAGAGATTGTTGAACTATGCAATAGCCTTGGACTTGTCGCCCCCCCAATGGATAAAGATAGACATATACTTTAGAATTATTGTTTAAGATCAAGTTCCAAAACAGTCCATGGAACCTTTTGCAGACCCAATGATTTGAAATAATTCAACAACCCATAATCCTCATCTTCCACAATTGTTCGCAATTTTCTTATCCCCATTCCATGAAAGCGGTTTAACAGTTCTTTTCCCAATGCCTTACCATATCCCATATTCCTATATTCAGGATCTAAGCCAACCATATTGATCCAACCAATCGCCTCCTCCTCACCAAAAGCGCCTTGTTCTGTCTCTCCTATGATAAAACCAACAAGTTTTCCATCCTTGACAGCACCCAATGCAGTAAGACATTGACCATATTCTATTTTTTCATTAATGGTATCTTCATCCACATGCTCCCCAGTGATTTTTTCGTAAATTTCAATAATTCTAGGAACATCATCCAGCATTAATTCCCTTATCATAAATTTGTAAAATAATTTTATATTATAGACTTTTTGTATACTAAAATTGATTCGTATCTTGAATTTGTCAATTCTTTTTGCATTTTTTTTTAGGTCAGCAAATAAAGTTGAAATACAGATGTTTTAACCACTATGTATGAGATTTGCTTTCAAAAATGCAACATTATACCCAGTAGGTCGTCCAAAAATTGAAAATGGCACATTACTTGTGGAAGACGGTAAAATCGTGGCTATTGGCCAATCATCACGAATAGATGACAGCAGGTATGAGACGATTGATTGTTCTGGAAAGCACATTACCCCAGGATTTATTGATGCACATTCACATGTGGGGCTTTGGGAGGAAGGGGCTGGACCAGGTCCTGCAAATAGTGATGGAAATGAGATGACATCACCGATTACGCCATATTTAAGAGCCATGGATGCAATTTTTCCAGAAGACATGGGATTTGAAGATGCCAGAAGAGGAGGAGTCACTACGATGGGTATAACACCAGGCTCTGGAAATTTGATTGGGGGACAGTTTTGTGTTGTGAAATCATATGGACATGTTGTTGACGATATGATAATTAAACAACCAGCAGGTGTGAAAATGGCGCTTGGTGAAAATGCAAAAAGAGTGGGATTTGAGAAAAACAGAGCCCCAACAACCAGAATGGGGAATGCATTTTTGATCAGAAAGGCATTTTATGACGCACTTGACTATCAAAGTGAATGGCAACAATACCAAGAAGAGATGAGAGCTATGGAAAATAAACCTGAATCTGAAAGAAAGCCATTGAAACGACCAAAATATGATTTAGGCAATGAGATGCTCCTTAAAATCCTTTCAGGAAGCGTTCCTGTCAGGTGCCATTCCCATAGAGCAGATGACATTAGAACTGCAATAAGACTCTCGGAAGAGTTCGGATTTAGGTTAGTAATAGACCATGCAACTGAATCACATAAGATAAAAGAAATCATAAAAGAAAAGGGAATTCCAGTTGTTGTCGGACCACTTTTGACAAGCAGATCAAAAAGGGAACTAAAAAACAGGACAATGGAAACACCAGGAATCATGATGAAAGAAGGGATTACAGTGGCCATTACAACTGATGCACCTGTAATTCCGATTCATGGACTTCGGGATACAGTTATCATGGCCATCCGTAATGGATTGCCAGAAGATAGGGCTTTAGAAACAATCACAATTAATCCTGCAAAAATATTGGGAATAGAGGACAGAGTAGGAAGTCTTGATGTAGGTAAAGATGCGGACTTCCTGATTTTTGATGGGGATCCATTGGATGCACGATCATCTGTTGTTGAAACATATATTGATGGAAAGAGAGTCTACAAAAAAGAGTGAAATCACAAGTTTAGATGGTATTCAGGATATTTATAACTATTATCTGCCCAAATGGAAGGCATGTTCTCTGGAGCTTTTGGGACGTCTTTTGAAAAATATGTGGGAAATTTATCCATTATGCCAAGTTTCCCCAAAGCGGCAAGACCAAGCCCATATAATGCGGTTTTTTTGTCAATGGCGAGTGAAGGTTCCCGAGTATACAAAAAAATGGTGTTTTTGTTCAACAAAGGGGGTATAATAATAGATCGGGGATATGCGTAAAAAAATGCGGCATCAATAGTTGGGAATTGTTCACGATACAACGTCTCCATGAGAAAGCCCATTGATTCTTCACGTGACATGGAACTCAATTTTTCAGAATATTTGAGGTAGAGTTCCCCCAATGCCAAGTAGTCCTCATGGGGATCAAAACCAGAATACCAGAGAATTGTGGGACCAGAACGATCTTTTGTTCTTACTTCAACCTGTTTGAACAATTCATGCATTTCTGGGAAACCATATTCATCATAGAGATTGTTAAAGCCACCAAAAATCACTCGAGCGTTAAGCTTGTCATACAATTCCATGAAAGACGAATTTGGACGCACAAGAGCTTTAACCCCATGTTCAATTGCCAGTTTGTTGAATGTGTCACCCCTCCCAAATGCAACCCTATCCATACAAAGAATAACAATGTAACGCATTCCCAATTCAGCAAAAGTTTCTATTAATTGCGGAACAGTTTCATTTATTTTTTTGAAATATAAATTCACCAATTCCATATCTGAAATATTACTTTTTGCAAACCTTCGAACATACCTTCGCGTTCCATCAATGGGAAGATAAACTGACTGAATTTTTGACTTTTTTATCAATTCATGCAGGACTTTCGAGTCTGTCAATTCCAAGGAGGATAAGTCATCTGTTAAAACAAATTCATCCTTGCCAATCATTATTTGTAAGAATTTCTATCTTCAATTAAGGATTTCTAAGAGCTTTGGACATTACAATCATTTTCCCAATGATATGATGGCATCTTTTGCCTCATTTTCATTTTGCAGGAAATTTTCAAAGGGAACAAAATATCTTCGGTCTTCAATCATGAGTGAAATACCCAGCTTGTCTATATCAACCATTCTGACTTCTTCATTATCAGAGGGAGTTTCAATGTTATTCTTGACCAAAATTTTTTTCATGAAATCCTTGTGGTCTTCATTCATATGCTGAATAATGGATAATTTTGCATCTTTCGAGAAAATGGCACGATTTAGATATTCATCTTTCTCAACCCAAAAAATTTTGCCAAATCCTCCGATATACCTTAAACGCACAGGTTTTACTTTATAAATATGGAAATCATGCATTTCTTTGTACCTTTTAGCCTTGGGAAAATGACGGATATAAGTTTCAAAAGCCTCTTCAAACTCTTCTCCAGAAGTCCGAGATGCATCTCCAATGAATGTCAATCTAGCGGAATTTTGAATATGACCATAATTTGGACTGACAATAGTTACAGAACATTTTGAATTGGCATCCAAGTTCTTGGTGTGCTGGGCCAATGTACTGATATACACCAAAAGATTTCCCTCATCATCAACACAATAAGGCATATGGGATCCAAACGGATAACCTGGAACTGCAACACTAATTGTTGCCATAACCCCATATGACGTTGATTTCAATAATTTCATACTTTCAGTGATTGCTTCAGATTTGGGTGCCGATACTGCTTGTGCACTCATTGAACAACATGACGTATTAGACTATTCAAACATTTCGATTAACCGAAAAAAAGTTGAGGATTTTTTTTATAGTTTTATTGGCGATCATCCATATTGGATCAAGAATATAATGGATTTTATGAAAATAGGGCTTGTTCTATTCTATTGTATGCAGAAATTCGATGAGAAAGGATAGTATCTTATAACTTTTTCATTTCAATGGAAGACAATGAATGACGTTTTTGACTCACTCGACCTCTCAGATGAGGAGAAGCAAATTTATAAAATATTGCTGGTAAGCGGTCAACTTTCTTTGGGAGAACTAAGGTCAATTACAAGGTTTGATCATTCAGCAATTACCAGTGCATTGGAGTTACTTGAAGCAGAAGGATTGACCAGACCTGTTCCAGGACTTCATGGTCGATACACAGCACTTCTTCCAGTAGGCAAAGCAAAAGAAAAACTGCTTGAGACCCTAACAAACTTAAAATCAATGAGTGAAGAAATCAATGTTAAGGCAAATGGAACCATAAATGAAATGGAAAGAAATATTGATGACGCTTTACAATCCTTAAATGATAAAGCAGAAGCATTGAAACAAAATATGGAAACAGATTTTGAAACAAATAAACAGGCCATTGACCAAGCAAAGGAAATGCAGGTACAGATATTTGAACAAAAGTCAGAGGAATTTAAAAATAGAATAAAAGAGATTAATGCAGATTTAGACAGAAATTCAGAGAATTTTGTCAAAGACCAAAAATTGAAGTTCGAGGAATTTTATGAGAAAACGAAAGAGAAAATCTTAGAAAAAATAACACAAGCAAAAGATGAATTCAATATGGAATTTTCCCCTATTCAAATGGAGGTTGGAAAATATGATGAAGTAATTGACAAAACGGGGAATCATTTTGAAAATGTTAAAGTCAAACAGGTTGAGGAATTAAAATCTCAAAAAAATAGTTTAACAGATGCTGTGGAAAAAACAAAAACCCTTCATAAGAATCAAGCAATGGAAATAACAAAATTGTTGGGTGAAATTGAAAG
>WAKA01000083.1 GCA_015523565.1 Candidatus Heimdallarchaeota archaeon
AAAAAAATTTAATGTAATAAAAATAAATTTAAGGTAATAAAAATTCATAAAACAAATTCGCTGAAATTAAAATCAAATGAAAAAGTTCCTGAAAATCTTGTCTAAAAACTGCTCAACTATACAACCGCAGAGGCATCAACAACATTGTACCCATCTGTCGTGCCAACAACCAAATCAAAAATCTGGGTGTTCGTGTAGGTTGGATGTGCCGCAATGGCCAATGCCACAACTCCTGCAACGTGGGGGGTTGCCATCGAAGTACCAGACCAACTCTCATAGTTGTTGCCTGGTGTGGAGGAAAGGACATCGACTCCAGGTGCAAACACATCTTCTCCTCTGTTTGAGAAGTATGCGATAGTATTGCTGCTGTCAATCGCTCCAACTTTCAAAACACCTGGATATGCCGCTGGATAGCTTGGGGATGAAGCACCGTCATTGCCTGTAGCTGCAACCACAACAACACCGTTGCTCAATGCATAGTTCACGGCATTTTCCAATTCTGTTGTTCCAGATGGTCCACCAAGTGACATTGAAATGACATCCGCATCATCTGCTGTACCAGGAACCCCATCAGGACCATTGGTCGCTGTGATGATCCCGTTTGCAATTGCTGAGTAGGATCCAGAACCCCTGTCTGACAATACCTTGAAGATATAAAGGCTCACCTGTGGTGCAACACCGAGAACTCCAACACTGTTGTCCTGTGCCGCAATCGTCCCTGCAACATGTGTTCCATGACCGTTCCCGTCCTTGCATGCCGAATAGCTTGAAGGTGTGCATTCCTGACCGGAAATGGCCCTGTTGCCCTTGTAATAACTATAGCCCCATACAAAAAGTCCTTGGAGGTCTTCATGGGCAAAGTCAAGCCCAGTGTCCAAAATGGCAACTATCACTCCGGACTCGTCAACTGCCTGCTGTGCAGTGTCCGCATTTATCCTTTTGATCCCCCATGGGATTGTTTGGGGTACGGATCCACCTCCATTTGAGGGTTTGCCCTTGAAAATCGTGGCATAATGCTCTTCCGCAAGGGCAAAGCCTGCAAGAGAAAGCGTGCTCAGGATGAAAATCCCGATGGTCAACATTGATAGCAATTTTGTTTTCTTCATTTTGCATCGTTCCTTCTGGTTCGAATCCATATCGAATTCCGACCAAATCTAATGAAATAATTGTTATTATATATTTAAGTTTTCTGTGTAAAATTTCAAACATGGTGCACAATCGTACCCAGAACGTGCGCGATTTTCCGAAGAATACGTATCTGTGGTGAAATACGGAATGTCTCCCACATATTTCCGATCATGAATTGGCTGTCTCCTATTTTTTACGATTCTCCACATCCTTACCGTCTTTTCCGAATGTCGACGGCAATATCCATCTAACCCAATGACCTATCTTTCACAGACCTCTGACAGATCCCACAAAAGACCCCAATGCTAGTATTGAACCAAACTATTGTAACAATTGACCAAAATCCCATTGTCATTGATCTTCCCCCAATCATTACGATCAATCAACCGTTCAAAAGGGGGGCAAAAGATGTTTGCAATTTGTTCATCGAAGAATAATGCATATCATGTTTCCTTCACATTTTCTCTGTATTCTAAATTCTTTTTCCAACCTTTTGTCATCTAAAATGAAATGGGAATGGATTGCCTACACCGCAAAATACATCACTCCGACTGAATAGTCAAACCATTGATCTTGGCACTAGGGTCGGTCATATAAGAATTCCAAGGAAACCTTTTTATCAAGCAACGTCAACCCAATCAATCCATATAATGGACCTGAAATGAATTGATCGAGTTCCATTGTCACAATTCAAAAAAACAACTCCCTGAATTGGTGGCAAAAACATCTCATGAATCTCAGATGTACTTCTTGACTAAGGATAACCGGGATTGCCATCTCATCATCACCACCAAAGCCACACAGGAAAAACTAATACCCCAGCTCAAGATTCACTTGGTTAATGGGATCCTCACCCCTGTAAATCCGATTGATGTTCTCCACAATGTCCCCGATAAAGACCCTCTCCCTCTCCATCACCTTGAATGCACTGTGTGGAGTCATCACAATGTTATCCAACTCCTCAAAAGGATAGTTCTGGAACACTGTCCGCTGATCCCCCCGAGGATAGTTGTACCAGACATCAATTCCCGCAGAATGGATCTCCCTGTCCCTCAAGGCCTCATACAATGAACGCTCATCGACCACGGGCCCCCTCGCTATATTGACCAAAACCGCAGTCCGCTTCATCCTCGCAAAATGACCCGAATTGATCAAACCCCTCGTCTCCTTAGTCAAAGGAACTGCCACAACAATGAAATCCGCAACCCTGACATCTTCCAACAAACTGCTTGGATCATGGATCTCAGACGCAACCCCATCGGCATCTCCACCATGACGCCTTACCGCAGTCACTTCCATCCCAAACCCATCCCTCAAAATTCTCGCAACCTTACGACCAATCGCCCCATAGCCAACAACCAACAACTTTTTCCCCGTCAACCACACCGAGTTCACCTCCTCGTACCTGCTTGTCCAGTCACCCTTTCGCATCCCCATGTCTCGCATCACAAGAAGCTTCGCCGCCGCCAAAAGAAGGCTCACTGCATGTTCCGCTATCGCAAGGGAGTTTGCATGAGAATTCGACACCGTGATGCCAGGGCGGAGATACTCAACACCCAAATTGTCAAACCCCGTCCACGGTATCTGTATATGCCTCAACCGCCTTGCCCGCTCCATCAACTCAGGAGTCAGCTTGTACCCGACCAAAATGTCTGCATCCTCCATCTCCCTCAAAAAAAGATCATCATCCCTTCGATCAATGAATACAACCTCTATCTCTCGAGGCAACGAATCCCTTACCGCACGTTTGTATGAATCCGTCAACAAACCTTGGTATTGGAAAACAACTTTCATAACAGAAAACGAAAACAGCAGGATATAACGCTTGCCTTAACACTAAAGTGTCCTTACACCTGAATTCAGTCTCCCTTCCAAAAATGACAGTTCCCCCTCTATCAAAAACAATTCCCCCTCCATCAAAAAGGATTCCGTTTGCCCCACCATCTGTAAATGCCACCGTATAAGTTCACGATGGAGACCAAGGGATTGCCAAATAAACGACATTCCTTGAAGCCATCCGTGGAAAGCCACAAGGTCTGCAATGAAAAATAAAAGAATGAATACGAATGATTGCCCCATTCTTTCCAAACTAAGTCAGATGCAGGACTTGCCTTTTTGCAAAAATTTGGGTTCCCCCACATGCATCTTGGATATTGAAGCAATTTCCACAAACAGGGTCAACTCCCGCATTGAACCAAAACTGACCAATGGGGCAAAACTTTCGATAAGCGATCAGAAACAACGGCTGGTTGCCAAAAAATTCATCTGCTGTTCTTGATACTCTTGAGGAAAAAGGAGACAGCCCTTCCGCCAAAAACAAAAAAAGTTGATGCCTATCCAACAGAAAAAAATCACGGCATAATTTCATCCAATAAATGCAAATCAAGGGATAGCCAAATAAGTTGCATTCCCTGTATCCACTTGTGGAAAGCCACAAGGTCTGCAATGAAAAAATAATGGTGTGGATAAAAACGGATCATCCCACTCTTCTCAAACGAAGCCAAAAGGCAGGCCTGATATTTTTGAAGGAACTTGAGTTCTCCCACATACGTTTTGAGGTTAAAAAACGGGTGGATGTTGAAGCCATCTCCCCTGACAGGGGCAAATCCCGTATTGAACTGAAGCTGATCTCAATGATCAATGAGGCGAAAGGCAGGGTGAAAAGAGCGATCAGGGAGACCATACAG